>DATKQA010000121.1:0-10092 GCA_035523835.1 Candidatus Sulfotelmatobacter sp. | reverse complement strand
CCAGCGCTCGACCAGGAGGCCGAGCATCGCCGAAGCCGCCGCGAGCACCGCCGGAACCGTCGACCATGGCCCCGCCAGCAGATGCGTCGCCACCATGCCCGCCAACGGCACGGCGAAGGCGAACGCCAGCACGACCCGGCGCAGCTTCAGGCGATGCTTGCGGGCGATCCGGTAACCCATTTCCTTCAGCAGATAATTTTCTTCCGTGTGCGGCGGATCGAGCGGCCTGACCTGGCCGATGGCGCCAAGCCCGGTGGCGCTTTCCGGCGTGGCCCGGCTCCGGCTCGTGTCGATGAAGTGCCAGTAGCCGAGCTTGAGCGCCAAGGCGATCGCCACGAGGGCGAAGCAGACGCCGTTCAGGTGCGGCAGCGGCAGGCGGAAGACGAGCCTGACAGCATCGAGCCAGAGCGCACCGCTGAACAGGGCGAAGCCGAGATAGCAGGGCACGACCCATCGGTTGTGCCATTGATGCACCGGCTTCAGGCTGGCGTAGATCATGGCGGTGCAGAGGACGGTGACGACGGCGAGCAGCGCGGTGGCAAGCGCCAGCGGACGCCACCACTCGTCGGCCCCGTCGCAAAGCCAGCCGGCGGCGAAGGCCAGCGCCACCGGATAGGTCAGCAGGGCGAAAAGCCCCTCGCGCGACAGCCACGAGGAACGCCACTGGCTGACGGCCCGCCAGGCCCGCTCGGGATGGCCGAGATGCCAGGTCGAGCAGAGCAGTCCGATGCTCACCAGGCCGAGCGACAGGAGGATGATGACCACCGTCAGCCAGGCGTCGGCGGGCAGGAACCCGCTCGCCGCCAAGAGGGCCGCCAGCAGCAGGAGCCCGTAGCCGGCGCCGGACGCGACGGTGAAGACGATGACCGACAGGGCAGGATGCATCGCCGGGCGTCAGCGCGAGAACAGGCGGTCGAGCCAGCCGAACAGCTTGCCTTCCAGCACGCCGGCGGCAGCCGGCGCTTCCGGCGGCACAGCCTGCGCCACGCTGCAGCCGGTCGTCCGGCGCGGCGGCAGGTACTTGTTGGTCGGCCGATAGCCCAGCTCCGGCATCAGGTCGAAGCCGCCGCGGTCGGCGACCAACCGCGAGACCTTCGATGCGGGATCGCCGAGATCGCCGAAGTGCCGCGCCCCGACCGGGCAGGTGGCGACGCAGGCCGGCACCCGCTCGGCCGGCGCCAGGTTCTCGTTGTAGATGCGGTCGATGCAGAGCGTGCATTTCTTCATCACGCCGGCATCGACGTCGAACTCGCGCGCGCCATAGGGGCAGGCCCAGGAGCAGAGCTTGCAGCCGATGCATTTGCTTTCGTCGACCAGCACGATGCCGTCCTCGGCGCGCTTGTAGGAGGCGCCGGTCGGGCAGACCGTGACGCAGGCCGGCTCGGCGCAATGCAGACAGGATCTCGGAAAATGCACGGTGCGGCCGGCGGCCCCCTCGCCCGCCTCGAAACTATGGATGCGGTTGAACCAGACGCCATCGGGTGCGGCGCCGTAGGGATCGAGGTCGGTAAGCGGTGCCGCCACGCCGCCCGAGTTCCACTGCTTGCAATTGACCGCGCAGGCATGACAGCCGACGCAGGTATCGAGGTCGATGACCAGACCGAGTTGCCGTTCCGGCGGCGCCGGCAGGCTGGTCATGGGACCTGCCCGGCGTCGCGGAACCAGGCGCCGTAGCGCAGCGTCTGCGGGCGCTTCGGCAGCCCCGGCGGCACCGACAGCGGTGCCGCCACGGCCGTGCCGATGTCCTCCGCCGCGCAGGGGCGAAGTCTGACGCGCAGATCGTACCACGCGGCCTGCCCGGTAACCGGATCGCAATTGGCGTAGCGATAGCCGCCGGCCTGTTCCGGCAGCAGTTCGGCAATGACGTGGTTGAGCAGGAAGCCGCGCGTCGCTTCCGGTGCCTTGGGGTCGAGGTTCCAGGCGCCGGACCGCTTGGCAATGGCGTTCCAGGTCCAGACGGTATCGGGATTGACCCCCGCCATCAGCCGCACCTGTCCCTTGATGCGGCCGTGGTGGCTCTCGATCCAGACCCATTGATCGTCGGCGATGCCGTGGCGTTCGGCGAACTGGCGCGACACATAGAGCCGGTTCTGGCTGATGATCTGGCGCAGCCAGGCATTCTGCGAATCCCAGGCGTGATACATGATCATCGGCCGCTGCGTCACCGCATGCAGCGGAAAGTCGTCGCCGCCGACCGCCGCCTCCTCGAACGGCCGATACCAGATGGGCAAGGGATCGAAGTAGCGCCGGATGCGCTCGCGGTGCTCGGGCGGCGGCACGACCTTGCCGTGGCCCTCGGCCGCGAGGCGGAATTTCTGCAGCGGCTCCAGATAGAGTTGCAGCACCACGGGCTCGGCATGATCGAGAAAGCCCATGGCTACCGCATAGTCGAGATAGTCCTTGTTGGCATGTTTGAAGTAGCGCGCAGCAGGCGGCAATTCTTCGAGCCAGAAGCAATCATGCTCGATATAGCGTTGAAGCTGCTCCGGATTCGGTGCGCCGCGGCCGCTGCTGCCGCCGTTCGGCCCGCGCCACCCGGCGAGCATGCCGATACCGGGCCGGCGCTGATGGTTCACCATGTAATCGGCGAAACCGCCGGGATAGGCCGGCCGGCCGTCGCCGGCGACCATGCCGGGCAGCCGCAGCCGATAGCCGAGATCGAGCAGCACGTCCTGGAACGGCCTGACGTCGCGATCCGGCGCCAGCACCGGCCGGCGGATCGAGTCCGCCGCCGCGTCGGCCGTGGAAATTGGCCGGTCGAGCAGCGAGATGCAGTCGTGCCGCTCGAGATAGGTGGTGTCGGGCAGGATCAGGTCGGCATAGGCCACCATCTCGGAGAAAAACGCGTCGGCGTAGATGATGTGCGGGATCTTGTAACTGCCGTCGGCATGCCGCGCGGTCAGCATGGCGGCGGTGCCCTCGGCATTCATCGCCGAGTTCCAGCTCATGTTGGCCATGAACAGGAAGAGCGTATCGATCGGGTAGGGATCGCCCCGTACCGCATTGGCGATCACCATGTGCATCAGGCCGTGGGCGGCAAGCGGCGCCTCCCAGGAATAGGCCTTGTCGAGCCGGAGCGGGCGGCCGGCCGCATCCACCAACAGGTCTTCCGGCCCCAGGGGATAGCCGAGCGGCGGCCCCGCTAGCGCCTTGCCCGGCGCGGCCGGATGCGCCGGCTTTCCTGCCGGCGGGCAAGTCTTCGGATAAGGCGGCTTGTAGCGGAAGCCGCCCGGGCAATCGATGGCGCCGAGCAGCATCTGCAGCACATGCAGCGCGCGGCAGGTATGGAAACCGTTGGAATGGGCGGAGATGCCGCGCATGGCGTGGAAGCTCACCGGGCGGCCGATCATCCGCTCGTGCCGCCGGCCGGCCCAGTCGGTCCAGGGCACCTCGAGCACCACTTCCTGGCGGAAGGCGACCTCCGCCATTTCGGCCGCCAGGCGGCGGATGGTTTCGGCGGCAATGCCGATCTGCGGCGCCACGACCTCGGGGGCATAGGCAGAATCGAGACAGCGTGCCGCCAGCAGTTGGAAGGCCGGCACCGCCCGCCGTCCCGAGGGCAATCGATAATTGCCGACCAGCGCCGGCGTCACGCCTGCCGCCAGGGCGTCGGCCGGCGCGTCCTTGGCGCCGTCCCAGCAGAGCGGGTGGCCGGCATCGTCGCGGGCGAACAGGCCGTGGTCGGCGGCGCCGGGCTCGTCGATCACCAGCCAGGGCGCGTTGGTATAGCGGGCGAGATAGGCGAAATCGACCTGATCGGCGAGCAGCAGCTCGCGGATCAGCGCGAAAATGAACAGCCCGTCGGTCCCCGGACGCACCCCGACCCACTCGTCGGCGATCGCCGAATAGCCGGTGCGGACCGGGTTGACCGAGACGAACTTGGCGCCGCGCTGCTTGAGCATGCCCAGCCCGATCTTGATCGGGTTGGAGGCATGGTCCTCGGCCACGCCGAACATCATGAAATAGCGCGTGTGCTCGAAGTCCGGCTCGCCGAATTCCCAGAAGCCGCCGCTCAGGCTGTACATGCCGGCGGCAGCCATGTTGACCGAGCAGAAGCCGCCGTGCGCGGCATAGTTGATGGTGCCGAAAGCCTGGGCCCACCAGCCGGTCAGCGCCTGCGACTGGTCGCGCCCGGTGAAGAAGGCGAGGCCCTTCGGGTCGCGCTCGCGGATGCGGCCGAGCCAGCCGGCGGCGATCGCCAGCGCCTCGTCCCATTCGATTTCGCGGAAGTCCGCCTTGCCGCGCTCGCCGACCCGGAGCAGCGGCTTGCGCAGCTTGGCCGGCGACATCTGTTTCATGATCCCGGCCGAACCCTTGCCGCAGAGCACGCCGTGGTTCACCGGGTGGTGCGGATTGCCCTCGATGTAACGCAGCTTGCCGTCACGCTGGTGCACCCGGATGCCGCACCGGCAGGCGCACATGTAACAGGTGGTGGTGGCAACGGAATCGGAGACGACGGGGGACGTATCAACACGCGACGGGCTCATCCGGGCACGATAACATTTTCCGAATGCGCGGTGTAAATAGCCGCCGCGGAAATTTCAGCCGACGCGCCTGATGCGGAAGGTGAACACGCCGCCGGCCGCCGCCGTGCTCAAGAGCTCATGACCGGTCGTCTCGCAGAAGGCGCGAAACTCCTCCGGCGCCGCCGCGTCGGTCGCCTCGATCGCCAGGATGTCGCCCGGCGCAAGGGCACGAATCGCCGTGTTGGTGCGCAGCACCGGCAGCGGACATTTCAATCCTCTGGCGTCGAGATGATGATCCAATGGACGTACCTCGTCCTCGCGCCCGATCTTGCCGCGCTACTCGCGCCGCCGCGGCACGGATGCAACAGTGTGGTGATTTCTGAACACAAAGGCCAGATTTTTACTGTCATTTTCCGGTTCCGGGATTAGGAAATGGCGGGTTCCGGCCGCGCTCCCAGCGCCGGACATCGGGGACGGCACGGTGCAGAAGCAGCAGCTCCAGACCTGGACGCGACGCGGCACCATGGCCGCCGGCGGCCTTGCGGTTGCCGGCGTCATCGCCTCCCGCCTTCGCCTGCGCGCCCAGCAGAACAGCAACTTGCCGTCGGACATTGAAGCAGCCCGGCAACTGGTGGGCGACCGGCCGCTGCAGCACGGCCGGGTGCATCTCGAACTGGCGGAGGCGGTGGAAAATACCCGCGCCGTGCCCCTTGCCGTCCGCGTCGACAGTCCGATGACCGAGGCCGATCACGTCGCCGCGGTGCATGTGCTCATGCCGGGCGCCGCCGACCCGGTGATCGCCAGCTATCGCTTTACCCCCGATTGCGGCCGCGCCTTCGTGGATTTTCGCGCCCGGCTGACCGACGGGGCCGCGTTGATCGTGCTCGCGGTGATGAGCGACGGCAATGTCTACAAGACTGAGCGGACCGTCGTCGCGGCGCCGGCCGGCGACGGCTGAGGCGCGGCGATGGCGGCGACCCGTCTCAATGTTCCGCGCCAGGTGGCAACCGGCGAAATCTTCACGGTGAAGACGCTGATCAGTCACGTCATGGAATCCGGCGAGCGGCGCGACAGCAACGGCAAGCCGATCCCGCGCATGATCGTCAACAAGGTGGTCTGCCGCTACAACGACCGGGTGGTGTTCGAGGCCGACTGGCACGGCGGCATCGCCGCCAATCCCTACCTGGCCTTCGATCTCCGCGCGCGCGAATCCGGCGTGATCGAAGTGGCCTGGATCGACGACGACGGCCGCACCTATAGCGAGCGGGCGGAGATCCGCGTCGGCTGACGCATCCGTGATCCCGCTCTCGGCGTGATCGCCTATAATCCGCGCAACCCGGCTCCACGCGCACTGGCGGCGCAGCACCAGCGCACGTCGCCCGCGTCCGCAGTGACTGGAGTAAGCCCGTCATGGCCGCTGTCGAACTGTCCTATGCCGTTGCCGCCGGCGCCGGCGCGCTGAGCTTCCTCAGTCCCTGCGTGCTGCCGCTGGTGCCCGGCTATCTCTGCTTCGTCGCCGGCACGACGCTCGACGAACTGGCCGCCGAGCAAGCCGATCGCCACCTGGCGCGGCGCGCCCTGATCGCCAGCCTCGTCTTCGTTCTCGGCTTCGCCACCGTGTTCGTCGCCCTCGGCGCCTCTGCCTCCGCCGTCAGCCGCTTCCTGCTGCGCCAGCAGTTCTGGATCGGCTGGGCGGCCGGCGCCGTCATCGTCGTCTTCGGGCTGCACTACATGGGCCTGTTCCGCATCGCCCTGCTCAATCGCGAGCTGCGCTTCAGCCCGGCGATCCGGCCGCCCGGGACGAAGGGACCGGGATTGCTCAGCGCCTATCTGATCGGCCTCGCCTTCGCCTTCGGCTGGACGCCCTGCATCGGGCCGATCCTCGCCACCATCCTGACCATCGCCGGCAGCCAGGACTCGCTCGGCTACGGCATCGCCCTCTTGAGCGTCTATGCGCTCGGCCTCGGCATACCCTTCCTGCTGGCCGCCTACGCGATCAATCCCTTCCTCGCCTTCATGCGGCATTTCCGCCGGCACCTGCGCAAAGTGGAGATCGCCGCCGGCGCCCTGATGGTGGCGACCGGCGTCCTGATCGCCGCCGGCGACCTCGGCCGCTTCAGCTACTATCTGCTGGAAGCCTTTCCGATCCTGAGCCGAATCGGCTGACCGACCTGCTGCACGGGAAGCGGCTTGGCGGTCGCCGGACGACATTTCCGGCAGTCGATGGCACAAAGTCTTGTCGAGTCTCGGACGTATTACGGGGTCCGTTCGTCCGCAGCACATGCCAGGCGAATGGCGGGGATACCGCCCAAGACGGTGACCAAGGCATACCACCAAAATGGGTGCTCTTGCCTGCAGCCGAAGGCCTGGCCGTTTCTGAGCGATATGGCCGGCGGCCCTTCGCCCCAGGACATCCGAAACGTCATGGGGGCATAGGGTTCGGCCATGTTGAAGGCCACCTTGGCCATGGCGTAGCTGTCGTTCCACGACGCGCCGGACAAAACCGAACAGTCGGCCATGACGGGCGCATCGGTCTTCTGCATGCTGCGGTCGTTCTCGGCCAGCGCACCGGCCAGCATGGTCATCGACGATCCGGTGGCCGGCGTGATGCGCACCGTCGAATTGACATTACCGAAGGCGGCGCTGACAGCCTGGTAGAAATCCTGGTCGCCGTCGTAGGCATAGGCGCCGCAAAACGCTACCTTGCCCTCATGCGGCATGATCCTGACGAAGGCGATGGCGTGGGTCACCCGACCTTCGAATTTTTGCTCCGTCGTGAAGACGCGGAAGCTGTCGTCAACCGGCCGCGTGCCAATAGGCTGGTAAGGATCAGTCGGCGTGCTGCCGATGGCGCAGGCGGCCAGAGATAACGTCGCGCCCAGAGCGGCGACTGTCGCGGTTCTCCTGCCTCGCATGCCGTCGCCCTGCTGCCCCCGGCGCGCCATCACTGTAAAGTCTATTGAAACGGCCAGACGCCGTACACGCCAATGGTGATTCGGCGTGTCGCTCATCGAATCGAAAGGCGGCAGGAACGATCCTGCCGCCTTGCCGTGGCGCGACGGGAAAATCAGGCCTGGTCTAGCTGTGCAGCACGTGCGCCGGCGCCTGGGCATGGCGCAGCACCGCCACGCGCAGCTTCTCGAAAGCCTTATGCTCGATCTGCCGCACCCGCTCCTTGGTGATGCCAAGGCGCGAGCCGAGCTCCTCCAGCGTGGCGCGCTCGTCCTCCAGGCGCCGGGCGCGGATGATGAGCTGCTCGCGATCGTTCAACTCGTGCAAGGCCGCTTCCAGCCAGCGCGCGCGCACCGTGTCTTCGCTGCGGTCGACGACGATTTCTTCCGGACTCGGATTGGGATCGGCCAGAAAATCCTCCCACTCGTCCGCCCCCTCCTCGCCCACCGGCGCATTGAGCGACTGGTCGCGGCCGGAGAGCCGCTCCGCCATCGCCGCCACCTCGCCGACCGGCACCTTCAGGTCGTCGGCGATCTTCTGGCGCACCGCGTCCGACAGCGCCGCCGGCCCGCCGCGCTCGAGCTTGGCCCTGAGCCAGCGCAGGTTGAAGAACAGCGCCTTCTGGTTGGCCGACGTACCCGAGCGCACGATCGACCAGTTGCGCAGCACGAATTCCTGCATGGCCGAGCGGATCCACCAGCTCGCATAGGTGGAGAAGCGCACCTCGCGCGACGGCTCGAAACGTGCCGCCGCCTGCATCAGGCCGACATTGCCCTCCTGCACCAGGTCGCCCACCGGCAGGCCGTAATGGCGAAAACGCCCGGCGATGGCGATGACCAGCCGCATATAGGCCGAGACCAGCTCGTGCAGGGCCGCCTCGTCGTGCTCTTCGCGCCAGCGGTAGGCGAGATCGAACTCGCGCTCCTGGCTCAGCATCGGCGTATCCATGGCCGCGGCTATATAGTTGCGATTGCTACGTAAAGTCTGGCTGGATTCCGCACCGACGGTCATGGTCTGCTCCTCGACGATCCCCAACAGCACCGACTTGCCGCCGGGCTCGGGACTGAATGCCGCATTGCACCCAGCGAGCGGGCCCTGGCGTTACTATCGAGTCGATACTAAAATAACCGGGGTACGGCTTGCAACAATAATTTCGAGTCGCTATTATATTGTCCTATGCATAGCAGCCCGGAGGCGTTCGCACACCGCGTTGCCGAGTTGATCGACCGGCTCGCCCGATTGACCCGCGAACTGCAATTCGTCCATGGACTGAACCCGGCGCAATGGGAAGCGTTGCGCTTTCTTGCCCGCGCCAACCGCTACTCGCGCTCGCCGGGCGCGCTAGCGGAATTTCTCGGCACCACCAAGGGGACTGCCTCGCAAACCCTGATCGCCCTGGAGAACAAGGGCTATATCGCGCGGGCGCGAAGCGACACGGATCGTCGCGCCATGCATCTCGAACTGACGCCGGAAGGCCAGGCGCTCCTGGCGCAGGACCCGATCCTGACGATCGAACAGGCGGCGGGCCGGCTGTCCGGCGAGGTCGGCAATCCCCTGGTGCAGGGGCTGAGCCGGTTGCTGCACGATCTGCAGCACAAGAACGGCATCAAGGAATTCGGCGTCTGCGGCGACTGCACACTGCTCTGCGTCAAGGGCCAGGCGGCTGCGCCCGACGAATCCAGCCAGTGCGGGCTGACCGGCGACAGTCTGTCGACCGAGGACGTCGCCCGCCTCTGCGTCAACTTCCAGCGCCACGACGCCTGATCCTGTCCTAAGCTCAAGGCGTGCGCGCCGCCGCCGACATCCTCCACGCTTCCCCGACGCAGAGCCTGCCGGCATCGGTTGCGCGCTGGTTCGCGAGCCGCGGCTGGCAGCCGCATGCGCATCAGCTCGAAACGCTCGCCGCGACGGCGGCCGGCGAATCCGTCCTGCTCATCGCGCCGACTGGCGGCGGCAAGACGCTGGCCGGCTTCCTGCCGGCGCTGGTCGAGCTTGCCGCCGCGCCGCAGGCGCGCGCGGGGGCCGGCGCCCGGCGCACTTCCGCCCTGCACACGCTCTACATATCGCCGCTGAAAGCACTCGCCGTCGACGTCGCCCGCAACCTGCAGACGCCGATTGCCGAAATGGGCCTGCCGATCAGCGTCGAGACCCGCACCGGCGACACGCCGCCGGCCCGCCGCACGCGCCAGCGCATCGCGCCGCCCGACATGCTGCTGACCACGCCGGAGCAACTGGCGCTGATGCTGTCCTATCGCGACACCGAGCGGTTGTTCGGCGCCTTGCGCCTGATCGTCATCGACGAGCTGCATGCGCTGGTCGGCGCCAAGCGCGGCGACCTCCTGGCGCTCGGCCTCGCCCGCCTCGGCCGCATCGCGCCGGCGGCGCGGCGCATCGGCCTTTCGGCCACCGTCGCCGCGCCGGACGATCTCCGCCGCTACCTGCTGCCCGCAGGCGCCGCGCGGCTGGTGCAAGGGCGCGCCGGCGCGCCGCCGGAAATCGCCATCCTGTCCTCGACGGCGCGCATCCCCTGGTCCGGCCATACCGGCCGGCACGCCTATGCCGAACTCTATGCCGCCATCCAGCAGGCGCGGACCGCGCTCGTCTTCGTCAATACACGCAGCCAGGCGGAAATGGTGTTCCAGTCGCTCTGGCGCCTGAACGAGGCCAACCTGCC
>DATKQA010000120.1:0-2392 GCA_035523835.1 Candidatus Sulfotelmatobacter sp. | reverse complement strand
AGGCGCTCGCCGGTCGGCAGCGCTAGCGTGGCGCCGGCCATGTCACTTCAAGGGCTGCACCGTGACCGGCGCCTGGGCCGCGGCCCTCGGCACATCGCTCTCCATCGACTGGTTCTGTGCCGGCGCCTGCTGCGACGGCGGCACGCGCTGCGCCGGCGGCACCGAATTGTTGTCGGCCACGCTGTCGCTCGTGCTGTTGCGATCCTTGTCGGTGGCATAGAGGCCGGCGCCGGCGGCGAGCGAGGAACCGGCGGCGACGGCGACCACGGCGACGCAACCGTTCAGGCTCAAGGCCGCCAGCAACCCGAAAGCGACGATGCCGGCGCGCCCGACGGGCAACTCTTTTTGCAGGGACATGACAAACCCGACTCGATGATGCGGTGGACTATTGTGCGCGCGACGGTCAGCCATGCCAGCGATTTCTACGATCCGAGTCGCGTCACTGCCTATCCCACCATAGAATTGCGGCGACAGTTCGACGGCGATGGCAAAGTTGGAGCACGGAGGCGGCAGTGGGTCAGTTCGGTATCGGTCAGGCGGTCAGGCGCAAGGAGGACGTTCGTTTCATCACCGGCACCGGCCGGTTCACCGACGACATCGGCCTGGCCGATCAGGCGCATATCTATTTCCTGCGTTCGCCGCACGCCCATGCCGAAGTGAAGCGGATCGACGCCGGTGCGGCGCGCCGGGCGCCGGGCGTGCTCGGCGTCTTCACCGCCGCCGAGGTCGCCGGCCTCGGCCGCATCAAATGCGCCGCGCCAGCGCAGCTCAAGAACCGCGACGGCAGCGACTACTTCAATCCCGGCCGCAGCCAGCTCGCCGCCGATCGCGTGCGCCATGTCGGCGATCCCCTCGCCATGGTGGTGGCCGAATCGCTGGCGGCGGCCAAGGACGCGGCCGAACTGATCGAGGTCGACTACGTGCCGCTGCCGGCGGTGACCGATCCGCTCGCGGCGATCAGGCCGGGCGCGCCGCAATTGTGGGACGGGGCGCGGAACAACATCGCGCTGGACTGGGAACTCGGCGACCGGGCGGCGGTCGAGGCCGCCTTCGCCCGGGCGGCGCGGGTGGTGACGATCGACCTCGACATCAACCGCATCGTGGTCAATTCCATCGAGACGCGCGGCGTGGTCGCCGAATACGACGCCGCGTCCGGCCGCTACACGGTCTATCTCGGCACCCAGGGCGTGTTCGGCGCCCGGCGCAACATCGCCAAGGCGCTCAATGTCGGCGAGGACAAGGTGCGGGTGATCACGCCCGATGTCGGCGGCGGCTTCGGCATGAAGGGGTTCGACTTCGCCGAACACAACCTCGCCGCCTTCGCGGCCAAGGCCGTCGGCCGCCCGGTGCGCTGGAGCAGCGACCGGCAGGAGGCCTTCCTGTCCGACACGCAGGGCCGCGAGCAGCACGCCCATGCCGAACTCGCGCTCGACGCCGACGGGCATTTCCTCGCCATCCGGGCCGAGACGGTCGCCAACGAAGGCGCCTATCTCTCGTTCTTCTCGCTGGTCATCGCCACCGTCGCCGGCTTCCGCCTGCTGACCGGCGCCTATCGCATTCCCGCCGCCTATGTGAACGTGCGCGCGGTCTTCACCAACACCGTCTGGGTCGATGCCTATCGCGGCGCCGGCCGGCCGGAATGCTCCTATATCCTCGAACGCCTGGTCGACAAGGCGGCGCGCGAATGCGGCCTCGGCCGCGACGAAATCCGGCGGCGGAATTTCGTCCCCGCCGCCGCCATGCCCTATCAGACGCCGATGATCGTCAGCTACGATTCCGGCGATTTCAGCGCCACCATGAGCAAGGGCCTGGCGCAGGCCGACTGGGCCGGCTTCGCGGCGCGGCGCGCCGAGGCGAAAGGCCGCGGCAGGCTGCGCGGCATCGGCCTGTCCTACTACATGGAGGTGACCGCCAACATGCCGCAGGAGGCGGCCGACATCCGCTTCAAGCCGGACGGGCGCGTCGCCATGCTGGTCGGCACCGGCCCCTCCGGCCAGGGCCACGAGACCGCCTTCGCGCAGATCCTGGAGGACCGCCTCGGCATTCCTTTCGACCGTATCGACTTCCTCTTCGGCGACAGCGATGCCTTGAAGCAGGGCGGCGGCACCGGCGGCGCCAAGTCGCTGATGCTGGCCGGCACGGCGCTGGTCGATGCCGCCGAGAAGATCATCGCCAAGGGATGCATCCTGGCCGGCCATTTCCTCGAGGCGGCGGAGAGCGACATCGAGTTCCGCGACGGCAGCTTCACCATCGCCGGCACCGACCGTGCGATCGCCATCCTGGAACTGGCCAGGAGAACGCGCGAGGCCGGCACCCTGCCGGACGGCGTGCCGGCCGCCCTCGACGACATCGGCCTCAGCACCACCAACAAGAACACCTTTCCGAACGGCTG
>DATKQA010000119.1:0-3129 GCA_035523835.1 Candidatus Sulfotelmatobacter sp. | reverse complement strand
TGGTGAGGACAGGATGTCGCACTAAGGTATTCCGTGACCGGTGCGGCTCTGATAGCCTTCAATCACAAGATTAAATTTTTGTAATCTTTGATTGGGGGGAACGCGGAGATGACCGACGCTGTCGTTGCGTCCAGTGGCCTGTCCGAAGCCGAGCATCGCGCCCATCTGCGCCGCGCGGTGATCGCCAGCACGGTCGGCACCACGATCGAGTGGTACGATTTCCTGATCTACAGCACGATGACCGGCCTCGTGTTCGGCAAGCTGTTCTTCCCGCATTCGGAGCCGCTGATCGGTGTGCTGGAGGCGTTCTCGATCTATTTTATCGGCTTCGTCGGACGCCCGATCGGCGCGTTTATTTTTGGTCATTTCGGCGACCGGATGGGCCGCAAGGCGGCGCTGATAGCGACCCTGCTGATCACCGGACTGGCGACATTCTCGGTCGGCTTTGTGCCGGGCTACGATTCGATCGGCATCTGGGGCGCGGTGATCCTGACCGCGATCCGCGCGATCCAGGGCATCGGCGTCGGCGGCGAATGGGGCGGCTCGGTGCTGCTGTCGATGGAATGGGCGCGCAGCAACAACCATCGCGGCTTCATCACCTCGTGGCCGCAATTCGGCGGGCCGGCCGGGCTGTTTCTGGCGAACATGGCGGTGCTGATCGGCAGCGCCGTCTCCGGCGACCAGTTCCTGGTCTGGGGCTGGCGCATCCCGTTCATGCTCAGCATCGTCATGGTCGGCATCGGCCTCTATATCCGGCTCGGCATCCTGGAGACGCCGACCTTCCGCCGCATCGTCGCGGAGGAGCGGGTCGAGCGGCTGCCGGTCCTCGAAGTGCTCAAGCTGCAACCCAAGCAGGTGATCCTGGCGGCGCTGGCGCGCACCGCGGAGCAGGGGCCCGCCTACATCTATCTCGCCTTCGTCTTCGCCTACGGCACGCAGGTCCTGCATCAGCCGCGGGATTTTCTGCTCACCTCGCTGCTCGCCGCCGGCTTGATCTCGTTCATCACCATCCCGGTGGCGGGCGCGCTTTCCGACCGCTTCGGCCGCAAGCGCATCTACATCATCGGCTCGGTGCTGACCGGCATCTTCGGGTTCATCTACTTCGCCATGCTGAACACCATGGTGCCGGGATGGATCTTCCTCGGCATCGTGCTGTCGTTCGTGCCGCACGACTTGATGTACGGACCGCAGGCGGCGCTGATCGCGGAATGCTTCACGCCGCGGCTGCGCTACAGCGGCGCCTCGATCGGCTACCAGCTCGCCTCGCTGACCGCCGGCGGGCCGGCGCCGCTGATCGCCACGGCGCTGCTGGCGGCCTACGGCTCGGGCTACGCCATTGCCGGCTACATCGCCGCCTGCGCGGTGGTCAGCGTCGCCGCGACCATGCTGTTGCCGGACTACACCGGTCGCGAGATTTCGCAAGAGCACGCCAGGACCTGATCCTGCCGCGGCGCCGACGGAAACGCCGGCGCCGCCCCTTTCTTCGGCGGCAAGACAGCCCCGCGCGCCGGTCGTTGCAAGGAAGGCCTTTCCCCGCCTAACCTATCTCCGTGATCGGATGAGGCCGCGGCCGGCGGCTCCGCCGAAGGCAGAGAGGCTGCATGGTCGAATGACAGATTTGCGTGAAACCGGCACGCCCGCCGGCGGCGCGCCGGCGCTCGACCATGACGTCGTCATCATCGGCGCCGGCATGTCGGGTCTTTATCAACTCTACTGCCTGCGCCAACTCGGTATGCGGGTGCGGCTGTTCGAGGCCGGCACCGGAGTCGGCGGCACGTGGTACTGGAACCGGTACCCCGGCGCACGTTTCGATTCCGAAAGCTATTCCTATGCCTATTCCTTTTCCCGGGAGCTGCTGGAGGAATGGAACTGGTCCGAGCATTTCGCCGCCCAGCCCGAGACGCTGCGCTATCTCAACCATGTCACCGACAAGTTCGACCTGCGCCGCGACATCCGCTTCCGGAGCCGGCTGAGCGCGGCGCACTACGACGAGGCGACGCGAAGCTGGCGCCTGACGCTGGAGGACGGCAGCCGCTGCAGCGCGCGCTTCCTGATCACCGCTATCGGCCCCTTGTCCGCCCCGACCATGCCGCGCATTCCCGGCCTCGAAAGCTTCCGCGGCCAGTCCTGCCACACCGCACGCTGGCCGCATGAGCCGGTAAGCTTCGCCGGCAAGCGCGTGGCGGTGATCGGCACGGGCGCCACCGGCGTGCAGACCATCCAGGAAGTGGCCAAGACCGCGACGCACCTGACCGTCTTCCAGCGCACGCCGAACTGGTGCGCGCCGCTGCACAACAGCAGGATCGAACCGGCGGCGCAGGCGGCGATCAAGGCTCGCTATCCGGAGATCTTCGCCCGTTGCCGCGAGACCTTCGCCTGCTTCCTGCACACGCCGGATCCGCGCGGCGCCTTCGAGGTGACGGCGGAAGAGCGCGAAGCCTTTTTCGAAAAGCTCTATGGCGAGCCCGGTTTCGGCATCTGGCAGGGCAATTTCCGCGACATCCTGACCGATCCGGCGGCGAACGCGGCGATCACCGAATTCGTCGCCCGCAAAATCCGCCAGCGGGTGAAGGACCCGGCCGTCGCCGAGAAGCTGGTGCCGAAGAACCACGGCTTCGGCACCCGCCGCGTGCCGCTGGAGACCAGATACTACGAGGTCTACAACCAACCCAACGTGCTGCTGGTCGACATCAACGAAACGCCGATCGAGCGCATCACGCCCGACGGCATCAGGACCAGCACCGGCGATCATGCCTTCGACCTGATCATCTATGCGACCGGCTTCGACGCCATCACTGGCAGCTTCGATCGCATCGACATCCGCGGCCGCAACGGCCTCAAGCTCAGGCAGCGCTGGGCGGGCGGGCCGCAGACCTTCCTCGGCGTCCAGGTCGAGGGCTTTCCCAACATGTTCATGCTGATGGGTCCGCATACCGCGCTCGGCAATATTCCGCGCAGCATCGAATACAATGTCGAATGGGTGACCGGCGTGATCCGCCACATGCTCGCGCACGATCTGACTTATGCCGATCCGGGGCCGGACGCGGTGGCGGACTGGACCGATCATGTCAAGGCGATCGGTGAAAGCCTGCTGTCGGCCGAGGTCAATTCCTGGTTCACCGGCATCAA
>DATKQA010000118.1:0-6397 GCA_035523835.1 Candidatus Sulfotelmatobacter sp. | reverse complement strand
GGTCCGTTCGACCTCGTGGTGGCCAATCCGCCCTATATCGCGGAAGGCGACATGGCGGCGCTGGCGCCGGAGGTGGCGTGCTACGAACCGCGGCTTGCGCTCGCCGGCGGCGCCGACGGGCTGGCGGCCTATCGTGTCCTGGCGCCGCAGGTCGCCGCCGTGCTGCGCCCGGGCGGCCTTGCGGCGCTGGAGGTGGGTGCCGGGCAGGACGCGGCAGTGGCCGCGCTCATGACCGCCGCCGGGCTGATCGCGGACGGCGTCCGCCGGGATCTCGGCGGCGTGGCGCGCGCGCTGCTTTTCCGCCCTCCGGAGGCCGCCCTGTCAACCGAAAAAAACGGTTGGAATTCGCCTGGTAACGGACTAGGGTCGAAATCGGAATCGTGAGCGAGTGCAACGGGCCGGGGGGTCCAGCGGTTCCACTCCAACCAGATCGCGCCGGTGAACCGAAGTCGGTTCGCGAATTTGGCCGTAACCCTGGGTGGTTGCCCTTCTGTCGCGACGGTGGCTCGCCGTCTGTGGACAGCCGACATGTGTCGGCCGAAGTGGGGCCATTGGGCAAACAACTTGACCAACGACATGAGACAAGTAAATCAGAAGCGTTCGCGTGGCGGGCGTTCCGGCGGTGGCCGCAAGCCGCACCAGATGGGTGGCGGCGGCCAGCGCAATTTCGATAGTAGCGGCCCTGACGTGAAGATTCGCGGCACGGCGGCGCATATCTTCGATCGCTATTGTCAATTGGCACGTGATGCCAATGCCTCGGGCGATCGGATCGCTGCGGAAAGCTACCTGCAGCATGCGGAGCACTACTATCGGATCATGGTCGCGAACGGCGCCTTCAATCAGCGCATGAACGGCATGCAGCAGGGACAGCAGCCCCAGCCGCAGCCGGTTGTGAGCCTCGATGGCGGCCACGAGCACGATGCCGAAGGCGACCTCGCAGCGACAGAATCCGCTGGCGACTGAGCTCTAGGCGGCGCCCCGACATAACGCGGGAAGCGGCGCCGCCGGCGCCGCCACTGTTCGGTGCGTCCTCGAACCGCGCCCGGCGGGGCGCGCTGCGCCTTCGCGGCGCAGCAAAAAATCATGCCGCCATGTCTTGCGGCTAAACTCCCCAGTTCCAATATCAACCATGTCGGCGCGACGTGTCCGGGACGGCCGTTTGGCGTCCCGGGCCGATCGCCGGCAAGCTGTCCATCTGGAGGCTTTATGGATTTCGAGAAATATACCGAGCGTTCCCGCGGCTTCATCCAGTCGGCGCAGGGCCTGGCCCTGCGGTCGGGGCACCAACGCTTCGCGCCAGAGCATCTGCTGAAGGTGCTGCTCGACGACGAAGAGGGGCTGGCCGCCAACCTGATCCGCGCCGCCGGCGGCCGCCCCGAGCAAGCGCTGCAGTCCGTCGAGCTGGCGCTCGGCAAGCTGCCGAAGGTCGAGGGCAGCGGCGCCGGCCAAGTCTACCTGGCCCCCGAGACGGCGCGGGTCTTCGAGGTGGCGGAAAAGGCGGCCGAGAAGGCCGGCGATTCCTTCGTCGCGGCGGAGCGGCTGTTGCTGGCGCTGGTCATGGCCGCCGGCACGCCCGCCGCCGCGGCGCTGAAGGATGCCGGCGTGACCGCGCAGGGCCTGAACGCCGCCATCAATGATCTGCGCAAGGGCCGCAAGGCCGATTCCGCCAGCGCCGAGCAGAGCTACGACGCGCTGAAGAAATATGCCCGCGATCTGACCCAGGCCGTGCGCGACGGCAAGCTCGATCCGGTGATCGGCCGCGACGAGGAGATCCGCCGCACCGTCCAGGTGCTGTCGCGGCGGACCAAGAACAATCCGGTGCTGATCGGCGAGCCCGGCGTCGGCAAGACCGCCATCGTGGAAGGCCTCGCCATCCGCATCGTCAATGGCGACGTGCCGGAAAGCCTGAAGGACAAGAGCCTGATGGCACTCGATCTCGGCGCCTTGATTGCGGGCGCGAAGTTCCGCGGCGAGTTCGAGGAGCGGCTGAAGGCGGTGCTCGCCGAGATGACCGCGGCCGAAGGCAAGATCGTGCTCTTCATCGACGAGCTGCACACGCTGGTCGGCGCCGGCAAGGCGGACGGTGCGATGGATGCGTCGAACCTGCTGAAGCCGGCCCTGGCGCGCGGCGAGCTGCATTGTGTCGGCGCCACCACGCTCGACGAATACCGCAAATACATCGAGAAGGACGCGGCGCTGGCGCGGCGTTTCCAGCCGGTCTTCGTCGCCGAGCCGACCGTGCCGGACACCATTTCGATCCTGCGCGGCTTGAAGGAAAAGTACGAGCTGCACCATGGCGTGCGCATCACCGATGCCGCCATCGTCGCCGCGGCGACGTTGTCGCAGCGCTATATCACCGACCGCTTCCTGCCCGACAAGGCCATCGACCTCGTCGACGAAGCGGCGAGCCGCCTGCGCATGGAAGTGGACAGCAAGCCGGAAGCCATCGACGAGCTCGACCGGCGCATCATCCAGCTCAAGATCGAGCGCGAGGCCTTGAAGCGGGAGACCGACAAGGCGTCGAAGGACCGCCTGGGCAAGCTGGAAGGTGAATTGCGCGACCTGGAGAAGCGCTCGGCCGATCTCACCGCCACCTGGCAGGCGGAAAAGGAAAAGCTCGCCGGCGCGCAGAAACTGAAGGAACAGCTCGACGCCGCCCGCATCGAGCTCGAGACGGTGCAGCGCAAGGGCAACCTGGCGCGGGCCGGCGAGCTTGCCTACGGCGTCATCCCCGACCTCGAGCGCAAGCTGAAGGCGGCGGAGGGGTCCGAGGAATCCATGCTGCGCGAGGCGGTGACCGAGCAGGATATCGCCGGCGTCGTGTCACGCTGGACCGGCATCCCGGTTGACAAGATGCTGGCCGGCGAACGCGAGAAGCTGCTGCAGATGGAGCAGCGCCTGGCTGCGCGCGTGGTTGGCCAAACCGAACCCATTGCCGCCGTCGCCAATGCGGTGCGGCGCGCGCGGGCGGGGCTGCAGGATCAGAACCGGCCGATCGGCTCGTTCCTGTTCCTCGGCCCGACCGGCGTCGGCAAGACCGAGCTGACCAAGGCGCTCGCCGAGTTCCTGTTCGACGACGACCAGGCGATGGTCCGCATCGACATGTCGGAATACATGGAGAAGCATGCGGTCTCGCGCCTGATCGGCGCGCCGCCGGGCTATGTCGGCTATGACGAGGGCGGGGCGCTGACCGAGGCGGTCCGCCGCCGCCCCTATCAGGTCGTGCTGTTCGACGAGGTCGAGAAGGCCCACCCGGACGTATTCAACGTCCTGCTGCAGGTGCTCGACGACGGCCGCCTGACCGACGGCCAGGGCCGCACGGTCGATTTCCGCAACACGCTCATTATCCTGACGTCCAATCTCGGCAGCGAGATTCTCGCCGCGCAGCCGGACGGCGAAAGCACCGACAAGGTGCGCCCCGCCGTCATGGAGGTGGTGCGCGCCGCCTTTCGACCGGAGTTCCTGAACCGCCTGGACGAGATCATCCTGTTCCAGCGTCTGAGCCGGAAGCACATGGACGGCATCGTCGAAATCCAGCTCGGCCGCCTGCGCAAGCTGCTCGCCGACCGCAAGATCGAGTTGAAGCTCGACAAGGCGGCCAAGGACTGGCTGGCCAATGCCGGCTACGATCCGGTCTATGGTGCCCGGCCGCTGAAGCGGGTGATCCAGCGCTCGCTGCAGAACCCACTGGCGAGCCTCCTGCTTGAGGGTGCCATCAAGGACGGCGACAGCGTGCCGGTGACGGCGTCGAAAGGCGGCCTGATGATCGACGGCAAGCTGGTGCAGGCGGCGTAAGGCGATCGCCGGCTGCTGTGGTTCCGCCGTTTCAGGGTGTCAGTTGCCGGCGAGCTTGCTGCTGAGCGGCGCCGCCGTCATCTGTGCGGTGAGCTGATCCACCGCGCGATGGAAGCGGGCTAGTTCCTTGCCGTCCAGGTTGCGTCCGCTCGGCAGGCGGACGGACAGCGGATTGACCGGCACGTCGTTGACATGCACCTCATAGTGCAGGTGCGGGCCGGTGGCGCGGCCGGTGGCGCCGACGTAGCCGATGACTTGGCCCTGGTGCACGTGCTCGCCGACGCGCAGATTGGCGATCGCCGACATATGCGCATAAACGGTCGAATAGGTGGCGTTGTGGCGGATGCGAACGTATTTGCCATAGGCACCGAACCATCCGGCCATCTCCACCGTGCCGTCGCCCGCCGCCATGATCGGCGTGCCGTAGGGCGCGCCGAAATCGACCCCCTTGTGCATGGTGGTGAAGCCGAGCAGCGGATGCAGGCGCATGCCGAAGCCTGACGTCAGCTTGGCGCCGTCGACCGGCGTGCGCAGCAGCGCCTTGCGGATGCTTTGTCCGTTGGCGTTGAAGTAGTCGGCATCGGGCTGGTCGCTCGGCTTGTAGCGGTAATATTGCAGGGTGTGGCCGCTCAAGGTCATCGCCGCATAGAGAATGTCGCCGTTCTTCACGGCATGGCCGCCGCCGTCCAGCATGCGTTCGAAATAGACTTCGAAACTGTCGCCCGGCTTCACCTCGCGCTGAAAGTCGACGTCGTAGCTGAACAGCCGGACCATCTCGCTCATGACCGCGGCCGGAACGCCGGCGTCTTGCGCCGCCTGGAACAGGCTGGAATCGATGGTGCCGCCGCTATGCACGTAGCTCGGCGCCAGGGGGTGCACGGTTTCCTTCGCAGCGAAGCTGCCGTCCTGGCCGCGTGACAGCGCCACCGAGCGTTCGGCCGAGGGCGCCATGTTCAGGCCGACCAGCTTCATCTGGTCGTCGCGCTGCGAGAAGGTGAGCGTGATCTCCTGGCCGAGCTGCATCCGCTTGGGATCGACGACGGCGCGGAGCGCGGAGACCGCCTCGCTCGAATCCGAAGCATCGGCGCCGGCGCCGAGCAGCAGCTTCATCAAGGTATCGCCGCGGCCGACGGCGACCTTCGTCGAGACGACGGCGGGATCGGCCGGCTTGTTCGCGCCGCCGCGGCCGAGCGAGGGTGCTGCTGTTTCGATAGCGCGATCGGCCCAGTGGAACGGCGAGAAGCCGGTGCTGTCGGTGGCAAGCCAGGCCGAGGTCTTTTGCATGGCCAGCAGAAGCCGCTCGCGCAGCGCCTTGGCGTGGTGGCTGTCGTGGCTGACGATGGCGAAAAGTATGGCCGTGCTGACCAGGGCGGTGCCGAGAAGAGCGGGAACGATATTGCGGCGATGCCGCAGGATTTGCTGCTTCGCCGCGAGCCGCAAGGCTGCGTCGACAAGGTTTCGGCGCTGATTCACTGGTCCCCTGGTCCCCGTCAACATTTTGGTTAATTGCCAGCCAGGATGCTGGGGCGGCCTGGCCTTGTCAACCCGTCAGCTTGTGTCGCACTCGGCATTTCCATCTACCCATTGCGGCGCACCGGCCCGATTGTGGTGTTCCCGGCGGCGGCTCCCAGCCTGCCCGGAGAAGGTTAATCCTGGGTAAATCCGGGGCGGCGCAAAACTGTCAAAAAGACCGTTGACGCCCCAGAGGGCCGAGCGTATAACGCGCGTCTCTTTGGGCGCGGTTGGGCATTGGCACCCGTGGTTTGGAGTGCGGGCTCGGCGGCGTTTGTGCGTATCTGGCGGGGGTTTGGCGCCTTGGCTGGATGGGCATCGTTGTTCGGCGCTATTGTTCTTTGGCATTGTTGAGAGATTGGAAGGGATGCGTGGGCGGCGGCGGCTGTTCTGGTTTGCCGTCGTGCGCGCGTCTTGAGGTGTTTCCGATTCCATGCCGGCTGGCGGGCTGATGGCCTGGTGGTTGGTTTGGAGTTGGAAGCAGCTAGATGTTTGTGCGACGGGATCCTATTTGGGCGAGGCTGATGCTTTGCCCATGCAGTTGAACTTGAGAGTTTGATCCTGGCTCAGAACGAACGCTGGCGGCAGGCTTAACACATGCAAGTCGAACGCCTGTAGCAATACAGGAGTGGCGCACGGGTGAGTAACGCGTGGGAACCTACCCCGAGGTACGGGACAACGCAGGGAAACTTGCGCTAATACCGTATGCTCTCTTTGGAGGAAAGATTTATCGCCTTGGGATGGGCCCGCGTCGGATTAGGTAGTTGGTGAGGTAACGGCTCACCAAGCCGACGATCCGTAGCTGGTCTGAGAGGATGATCAGCCACACTGGGACTGAGACACGGCCCAGACTCCTACGGGAGGCAGCAGTGGGGAATATTGGACAATGGGCGCAAGCCTGATCCAGCCATGCCGCGTGAGTGACGAAGGCCTTAGGGTTGTAAAGCTCTTTCGCAAGCGACGATAATGACGGTAGCTTGAGAAGAAGCCCCGGCTAACTCCGTGCCAGCAGCCGCGGTAAGACGGAGGGGGCAAGCGTTGTCCGGAATTACTGGGCGTAAAGCGCTCGTAGGCGGTTATGTACGGCGGT
>DATKQA010000117.1:0-7259 GCA_035523835.1 Candidatus Sulfotelmatobacter sp. | reverse complement strand
GGGCGTTATATCCTGGCGGCAAGCGATAGCGTTGAACCTCCCCGGTCTTGAGGAGGCCGACATAGCTGGGTCCAACAGGTGATGAATCTGTCGAGCCGTCTGGCTGTGGCGATGATCGCTCTCGCGGTCTTTACCGCGCTGGCGGTCGGCCTGGTGAGCTATCGCACGGTCGCCTCGGCGGCGCTGCCGCGCGCGCTCGACCGGTTCGACCTGCAGACCGAACTCATCGCCGCGCGGCTTGCCGCCTCGGTGCAGGGCCTGCGCGCCGACGTGCTCGGCTTCCGCGCCGCCGCGGCACTCGGAGGCATGATGCAGGCGCGCCGCGACGGCGGCACCCGCCCGCTCGACGACGCCGATTTCGACGCCTGGCGCCAGCGCCTGGCAAAACGCTTCGTGGCCGAACTTTCGGCCAAGCCGCTCTATCGCGAGTTTCGCGTCATCGGCGTGGCCGACGACGGGCGCGAATTGCTGCGGGTCGGCCGCGATGGTCCCGGCGGCACCATTCGCATCGCACCCGACGGCGACCTCAGGGCGGTGGGCGAGCGCGGCTTCTTCCGCCAGGCGCTCGCCTTGCCCGACGGCCAGGCCTATGTCTCGCCGGTCCAGCTCGACCCCGACCAGCCGCCCGGGTCGCCGCCGCTGCCGGAGTTGCTGGCCGCCGCGCCGGTCTATGCGCCCGACGGCCGCCTCTTCGGCATGGTGGTGATCGACCTCGACCTCAGGCCGGTGTTCGACCAGGTTGAGGCCAGCCGGCGCAGCGGGCACGTCTATATCGTCGACGAGCACGGCGACTATCTGCTGCACCCCGATCCCGGGCATGAATTCGGCGCCGCTCTCGGCCGCCCGTTCCGCTTGCAGGACGATTTCCCGGAGCTGGGCGAGGCGATGGTCGATGGCCACAGCAAGCCGGCCATCCTGACCGACCGGCGCGGCGGCCGCTTCGGCGTCGCCGTCGCGCCGGTGCAACTCGCCGACGGCCCGCGCCTCCGTGTCATTCAGGCGGTGCCCTACGGCCTGTTGCTCAGCGCCACCCGCACCATCCGCTATGCCAGCGTGCTGGCCGGGCTCGGCGCCGTGTTCGCCGCCATCGTGCTGGCGATCATCGTGGCGCGCTCGCTGACCCGTCCGCTGGTGGCGATCACCGGCGCCGTCGAGCATTTCGTGCCCGGCGCGGCCATCGTCCTGCCGAAGCGGCTCAGGGGCGAGCTCGGCCTGCTGGCCGGCGCCATTTCCCGCATGGCCGATACGGTGGCGGAAAACACCGCGACCATCCGCCGCAATGCCGAGATCTTCGAGATCATCATGAGCGGCATGGCCGACATGGCGGTGCTGCTGGATGAGACCGGCAAGGCCATCTACGCCAATCCGGCCGCCCGCGCCTTGCTGCGCAGCGACGCCACGGCGCCGGCGGATACCGGCTTTGCCGAGCTCAAGGTGTTTCAGGGCGACGGCGTCACGCCCTTTCCGCTGGGCGAGCGGCCGTTCCGGCGGGTCACCCGCGGCGAGAGCATCCTCAACCTGCCGATCGTCTACCGCATGCCCGGCGGCAAGCCGGTGGAAGGCCTGCTGAACGGCCGGCCGATCCGCGATGCCGCAGGCAGGCCCGCCGGCGCGGTCATCATCGTCCGCGACGTGACCGAGGCGCGCGCCGCGGAAATGCAGCTCCGCCAGTCGCAGAAGCTCGACAGCATCGGCCAGCTCACCGGCGGCGTGGCGCACGACTTCAACAACATCCTGACGGTCATCCTCGGCACCGCCGAGCTCCTGGCCGACGCGACCGCCGACCGGCCCGACCTTGCCGCCCTGGTGCAATCCATCGACGGCGCCGCCCTGCGCGGCAGCGAGCTCACCCGCCAGCTTCTCGCCTTCGCCCGGCGCCAGCCGCTGCATCCGGCGCAGACCGACGTGAACGCGCTGGTGCTCGACACCGCCAAGCTGCTGCGCCCGACGCTCGGCGAGCAGATCGAGATCGAGGCGATCCTGGCGGGCGATGCCTGGCATGCCCTGATCGATCCCGCGCAGCTATCCGCCGCCGTGGTCAATCTCGCGGTGAACGCCCGCGACGCCATGCCCGGCGGCGGCAAGCTGACCATCGAGACCCGCAACGTCACGCTGGACGAGGATTATGCCCGGCACAATTCCGAGGCGGTGCCCGGCCCCTATGTGATGATCGCGGTGAGCGACACCGGTGCCGGCATTCCGGCGGCGATCCGCGACAAGATTTTCGAGCCCTTCTTCACCACCAAGGAGGTCGGCAAGGGCACCGGCCTCGGCCTCAGCATGGTCTATGGCTTCGTCAAGCAGTCCGGCGGCCACATCAAGGTCTATAGCGAGGAAGGGCACGGCACGTCGATCAAGCTCTACCTGCCGCGCGGCGCCGGCCAGGAAGCGGCCGATGGATCGGCGCCGGCCGCCCTGGCCGGCGGCAGCGAGACCATCCTGGTGGTCGAGGACGACGACATGGTGCGGGCGCAGGCCATCGCCCTGCTGCACAGCCTCGGCTACCGCACCCTGGCCGCCGAGGACGGCCGGGCAGCGCTGGCCCTGGTCGAGCAGGGCGCCGCCTTCGATCTGCTGTTCACCGACGTCATCATGCCCGGCGGCATGAACGGCCGGCAGCTTGCCGAGGCCATCGCCGTGCGCCGCCCCGGCCTCAAGGTGCTCTATACCTCCGGCTATACCGAGAACGCCATCATCCACCACGGCCGCGTCGATCCCGGCGTGGCGCTCTTGAACAAGCCCTATCGCAAGGCCGAACTGGCGCAGAAGATCCGCCAGGTCCTGGCCGCGCCGGTCTCGCCTGCCTAGAGTCAGATCCGGTCGAGGTCGCCGGAGAATTCCGCGGCGGCGAAGCTGCCGCCCTGGAACAGGTCGCCGATCGGATCGGGCGGCAGCTTCGTTTGCGCCGCCATGGCGCTTTCGCGGTGATCCTCGGCACGATGGCGCGGGCGATAGCCGAGCCGTTCCGCCGCGCCGTTGTCCCACCAGCTTCGCTCGTTGTCGGAGGCGCCGTAGACCACCTCGTAGTGCAGCGCCGGATGGTCGAGACCGATGCGGACGAGCTGGGCCAGATCCTCCGGGTGGATCCAGATGCTGAGCCGGCGCTTGTCCACCGGCCGGTCGTCGACATTGCCGATGCGGATGCAGAGCACGCCGAGGCCGTGCTTGTCGGCATAGAGCGCGCCGAGCGCCTCGCCGAACACCTTGCTCACGCCGTAGCGCGAATCGGGGCGCGGCTGCACCTTGTTGTCGATGCGGCGGCTGCGCCGGTAATAGCCGATGGCATGATTGGACGAGGCGAAGACCACGCGCCTGACGCCTTGCCGGCGCGCCGCCTCGAACAGGTTGTAGGTGCCGACGATGTTGCTTTGCAGGATGGTCGGCCAGTCGTTTTCCACCGACATGCCGCCGAGATGCAGGATGCCGTCGATTCCGGCGCAGGCCGCCTCGACGGCGGCGAGGTCGGTCAGCTCGGCCGCGACGAATTCCTCCGCGGCACCGGCGTCGTTCGGCACCATCCGATCCGACAGCCTGAGCCGATAGGCACCCTGCAGCAGCTTGCGCATCCGACGGCCGATGCCGCCGGACGCGCCGGTGATCAGCAGATGTTGCATCGACGAACCCCTTGTCCTTGCGGCGCGCCGCAGCGAGTTGAATTGTCTCGGCCCGGGCCATGCTCTATATCAGGGTGACACAAAGCGAGCGATCGGCAAGCCTCGTCGGCGTGCGTCGCGCGCCGGCCGCATCGATAAAAATAATCGGACCCGCATGCAACCTTCATCCGCTGTCGATGATTTCGATCTGATCGTGTTTGGCGGCAACGGCGACCTTGCCATGCGCAAGCTGTTGCCGGCGCTCCTGGAGCTCGATCTCGACGACCGCCTGCCGGCCGGTGCCCGCATCCTCGGCATCGCCCGCAGCGCCATGGAGCGCCGCGCCTATGTCGAGCGCGTCGAGAAAGGCTGCCGCCAGCAGGTCGGGCCGCAGCGCTTCGACGCCGCGCGCTGGAAGGAATTCGCCAAGCGGCTCGATTATCTCCCGCTCGATGCCACCAAGCCGCAGGATTTTGCCGCGCTGGCCGAACGGCTGGCCGGCCGGGACGGCGTGGTGCGCGTCTTCTATCTCGCCACTTCGCCGGAACTGTTCGGGCCGATCACGCAGAATATCGGCGCGGCGAAGCTCGCTTCGGAACAGGCCCGCGTGGTGCTGGAAAAACCGCTCGGCGAGGACCTGGCCTCGTCGCGCGCCATTTCGGAGGCGGTGTCGCGCGTCTTCGCGGAACGGCAGACCTTCCGCATCGATCACTATCTCGGCAAGGAGACGGTGCAGAACCTGCTGGCGCTGCGCTTCGCCAATGCGCTGTTCGAGCCGCTATGGAACAACCGGCACGTCGACCACGTGCAGATCACGGTCGCGGAGACCGTCGGCGTCGCCGGCCGCTGGGGCTATTACGACAACACCGGCGCGCTGCGCGACATGATGCAGAACCACCTGCTGCAGCTCCTGTGCCTGGTGGCGATGGAGCCGCCGATCTCGCTCGAGGCCGACGCGGTGCGTGACGAGAAGCTGAAGGTGCTGCGCTCGCTCCGCCCGATCACTGGGAAGGAGGTCGCCGCCCACACCGTGCGCGGCCAATATCGCGCCGGCGCCATCGAGGGCACGGCGGTGCCCGGCTACCAGGAGGAAGGCGGCGGCGCGGTGAAGCAGGGCGCCGAGACCTTCGTCGCGCTCCGCGCCGACGTCGACAACTGGCGCTGGGCCGGCGTGCCCTTCTATCTGCGCACCGGCAAGCGCCTGCCCGAGCGCAATTCGGAGATCGTCATCCAGTTCCGCGAAGTGCCCTACTTCCTCTTCACCGGCGCCAGCGGCACGGTGCAGCCGAACCAGCTCATCATCCGGCTGCAGCCGAACGAGGGCATCGAGTTCCGCATGATGAACAAGGAGCCGGGGCCCGGCGGCATGCGGCTGCGCCAGGTGCCGCTCAACCTGAGCTTCGCCGACACCTTCCACACCCGCAACCCGGATGCCTACGAGCGCCTGTTGCTCGACGTGGTGCGCGGCAATGCCACGCTGTTCATGCGCCGCGACGAGCTGGAAGCGGCCTGGCGCTTCATCGACCAGATCCGTGCCGGCTGGGCGGCGCAGCCGGAGGCGCCGAAGCCCTATGCCGCCGGCACCTGGGGCCCCTCCGCGGCGGTGGCCATGATCGAGCGCGACGGCCGCACCTGGCACGACGAAAGCGCCTGAGCGGCCGCCGCATCGGTCGTTGACAGGTTCCACCGCCATGGCCGAGGCTCCGGCTGGCGCGGGCACGGTCTGGGGCGGGCAATGAAACTGACGGGACTCTGGTTCACGCTGGCACTCTTGCTCGGCGCCGGCGCGGCACAGGCGGCGGAAAAGGTCGTCAACGTCTACAACTGGTCCGACTATATCGACGAATCCATCCTCAGGGATTTCGAACGCGAGACCGGCATCAAGGTGGTCTACGACACCTACGATTCGAACGACATCCTGGAAACCAAGCTGCTCGCCGGCAAGACCGGCTACGACGTGGTGGTGCCGACCTCGGGCTTCCTCGCCCGCGAGATCCGCGCCGGCGTGCTGCGCCCGCTCGACAAGAGCAAGCTGCCGAACCTGGTCCATTTCTCGCCGACCATCGCCGAGCGCATGCAGAAGTTCGATCCCGGCAACAAATATGCCGTGGTCTATATGTGGGGCACCTCGGGCATCGGCTACAATGTCGACAAGATCGCCAAGCGCATGGCGGACGCGCCGGTCGATTCGCTCAGGATGATCTTCGATCCGGCCGTGGTGGCGAAATTCGCCGATTGCGGCGTCTATGTGCTCGACGCCGCCGACGAGCTGGTGCCGGCGGCGCTGAAATATATCGGCGAGAACCCCGATTCCAAGGACCCGGCGGTGCTGGAAAAGGCCAAGGCCGTGCTGCTCAAGGTGCGGCCCTATATCCGCAAGTTCCATTCCAGCGAATATATCGAGGCGCTGGCCAACGGCGACATCTGCCTCGCCTACGGCTGGTCGGGCGATGTGGTGCAGGCGAAGAAACGGGCCGAGGAGGCGAAGAACGGCGTGCATGTCGAATATCGCGTGCCGCGCGAAGGCGCGCAGATGTGGTTCGATTCCTTCGCCATGCCGAAGGACGCGCCGCACCCCGAGGCGGGTCTCGCCTTCATCGACTACATGCTGCGGCCGGAGGTGATCGCCAAGGCCTCCGACTACGTCTTCTATCCCAACGCCAACAAGGACGCCGACGCGCTGGTCAAGGCCGCGGTGAAGTCGGACCCCGACGTCTATCCGCCGGCCGCGGTGCTGCCGCGGCTCTATACGATCTCGCCGTTCGACCAGGCCGCGCAGCGCGTGCTGACCCGCATCTGGACCCAGGTGAAAGGGGCGAGCTGAGGTGACGGCAGCGTCGCCGTTGCTGCAGATCGAAGCGGTCTCCAAGCGCTTCGCTTCGGTGCGGGCGCTGGACGACGTGTCGCTCGCCGTCGCCGCCGGCGAGTTCTTCGCCCTGCTCGGCCCCTCCGGCTGCGGCAAGACCACGCTGCTGCGCGCCATTGCCGGTTTCGAGACGCCGGATGCCGGCCGCATCATGCTCGACCGGACCGATCTCCAGGGCGTGCCGCCCTATCGCCGGCCGGTCAACATGGTGTTCCAGGCCTATGCGCTCTTCCCGCACCTGACGGTCGCCGGCAATGTCGCCTTCGGGCTGCGCCAGGAAGGCCTGGCCAGGGCCGAGATCGAGCGCCGCGTCGGCGCCATGCTGGAGCTGGTGGAACTCGGCGCCGAGGCCGGGCGCAAGCCCGACCAGCTTTCCGGCGGCCAGCGCCAGCGGGTGGCGCTCGCCCGCGCGCTGGTGAAGCAGCCGAAGGTGCTGCTGCTCGACGAGCCGCTGGCGGCGCTCGACCGTCGGCTGCGCGAGCGCACCCGCTCCGAACTGGTGGCGCTGCAGCGCCGGCTCGGCATCACCTTCCTCATGGTCACCCACGACCAGGAGGAGGCGATGTCGCTCGCCGCGCGCGTCGCCGTGATGGATCACGGCCGCATCGCCCAGGTCGGCACGCCGCAGGAGATCTACGAGCGCCCGGCCTCGCGCTATGTCGCCGAGTTCATCGGCGAGGCCAATATCCTGGCCGACGGCGCCGGCGCCTGCCGGCTGCTGCGGCCGGAGCAGATCGAGATCGCGCTGGCGCCGCCGGCCGATGCGGCGCACCGGGCGGTCGCCGGCCAGGTGATCGAGG
>DATKQA010000116.1:0-4489 GCA_035523835.1 Candidatus Sulfotelmatobacter sp. | reverse complement strand
CCGTCGGATTTCGGTTAGGCGGTCTCGCGTACCGTGTTGGCCTGGGGTGGCGGCGTGGCCGGCTCCGGCGCCGCGGTGCGGGCGCCTGCCAGCAGACCCTCGCCGATCTGCACGTTGATGTTGATGAGGGCATCGACGCGGTCGGGCTCCGGCGTCGCCAGCAGCTCGGCGGTGCGCCGGTCGATGAAGTTCGCAAGGCCGAGCAGATTGCTGCGGATCTCCACCGGCACCGTGCACTGGGGATCGAGCAGGCTCGCCTGGAAGATCGTCCAGAGGCGCCAGTTGCGCCTGAGGGCGGAGAGGAACAGCTCGCCGCCGGCCGCCTTGGTGCGGCTCAGCTCGCGGGCCGCTTCCAGCAGCGCCCAGGCCTCGGTCCGGGCGGGATTACCCGGCTGCGGCGTCGTTTGCGTCTGGTAGCGGTTTGCCGGGGAAGCCATTCAGGATCTCCTGTTCGCGCGAGATCAGCTGCTTGGCTGATTTCAGCGCCTGATAGAGCGCGCCTTCGTCGACATGCCGGCGCACTTCACGCGTGATCGCCGCGGTGCTGGGCGCGGCGGTCTCGAATTCTTCGATGAATTGATAAATGAGTGGTAAATAGGTCGCATCCTTGCCTGGGAACAAGTACTTGCACTGGATGGCAAAGTAGATGCGCCGGGCGGGCGTGGTGGCGCCGGCCTCGGTGATGATGTCCTTCTCGCGCAGGACGGCGGCGGCGTTGTGGATGAGCAACTTCGCGGCGGCGGTCGAGTTCTGGATGACCACGCCGTTGACGATGAGTCGCTCGTTGGGCCTGAGATTGATGGCGAGCGGCATTCTACTGCTCTCCTGACTTCAGCGTTCTGCCGGCGGTTATAGGCCGGGATGCTTACGATGCTGTTAACGGGGGCCGCGAACGGGCGGCCCGAAGGCCGCCCGCCGTGGTAGTGACGCTCTTAACGGAAGAGACGGAGAACCGCCTGCTCCGACTGCGTAGCGATCGACAGCGACTGAATGGAGAGAGACTGCCTGGTCTGCAGAGTGACCAGGTTGGTGCTCTCCTCGTTGACGTCGGCGACAGTCAGCTTGCTCGCACCACCCTGCAGGGTGACGATGTACTGACTGGTGAAGTCCAGCCGGCTCTGCAGGAAGGTGACGTTACCACCGATGCTCGCCGCCGCGGCCTGAACCTTCGCGATGGCGTTCTGGATGGCATTGAACCCGACGTCGAACAGAGACGTCTTGTTCGCGCTGACCAGCTTGGACCACGCCGAGCCGACCAGCTTGGTGGCGAGCTTGCTGGCCACGGTCTTGGTCGTCACGATGTTGCTGAACAGCAGGTTCTGGCCCGACACCTTCAGCGTCGACTTGCTGGAGGTGCTGAACTGCAGGCTGAGCGCCGCCGCGGTGGAGTTGACCAGGTTGAGGCCCTGGTACGAAGCGTCATTGAGCAGCTGGTTGAGCTGGTTTCCGAGCGTGTCGAACTGCTTGGAAGCCGCCGCACGCTGCGCAGCGGTCTGCGTCTTCGCCGAGCTCAAGATGCCCTGCAGCTGCTGCAGGATCGAGACCTCGCTCTGAGCGGCGTTGACCGCCGTCGTCAGCGAGGAGACGCCCTGGTCGATCGCGTCCTTGCGGACCGCGAGGTCGCTGGCGCGATTGGAGAGCGACTGCGCCTGGAAGAACTTCACCGCGTCGTCGAGCGCGCTGGCGACCTTGAGACCGGTCGCGAGATGGCCCTGAGTGGTGTCCAGGTTCTGGTTGATGCCCTGCAGAGCGAGCAGGTTTTGGCGAGTGGCAGTACCGAGAACGATATCGGAAGACATAGCAAAGGTCCTTTCTAGGTGAGACAAAGGGCCGGCTTCGCGGCCCGATTACGGGTCAGCAAGCGCCATGCCATCGGCGTCGCCGCGACGGCGCCGACGCAAGTCGCGGAAATCCGCGCAAATTTTTTCAAATGGCCGCTCGCCTGTGACGGAAATCAGGCGCACCCGGCAAAATTTGCCGGGTTTTCCTTGCCGCCCGGCAAAAACCGCCGGGTAAAAACTGCAGATCGAGCGTCGGCGAGGCCGCCGCGGCGCGGGCCTCAGGCCTCGCTGTTAACGCTTCGGCCGCGCTGCGGCGCGGTTTTCTCGCCGTCGGTTAACGCTTGCAGCGCCGACTTCGAAGGAACCTGGAATACGACGGTCCCCGACAGCGGATTGCGCGCCTCGATGATGACGCGGTGCGTATCCGGGTCGAACTGCAGGCTCAAGCCGAATACCGGCGTGCTCTGCGGCTTCTGCGGCGCGCTGGAAATGGCCGTCCCATCGGGCTTGCTCGTCACGTCGGCATCGGCGTCGGTGGGCGACGGCTGCGGTGTCGGCGTCGACTTGGGCGTGAGGTCGCGCGCCGCGGGCACCGAAGCCGGCGGCTGAATGATCGGAGTGATCTGCGTCTCGTCGCTCATGGCACTTCCAATCAACTTGGCCTTAACCATCACGCCCCCTCTTGCAGCGTGATCGTTGGCGGTTGAAGCCTGATGTCGGCCCCCAATTCATCGACATCGCTCGGTATTAGAGGAAGCAAGAAGCATGCCCTTGGTGCCGAAACGCTCTCCGCCGCCGGCACTATTTGCCGCGCATCCCCGGTAGTGCCTGCCGCCGGCGGCACGCTTTGCCTGCCGCTCGCGCTGTCGGCGGGCAACAAAAGGCCCGCCATTCAACGCTTTCCCCGCTGTCCGCGGGCTGGCATGGGATTTGCGGTTCAGGCCGCGAGAGAGCCAGGAGCCCGTATGCAAACCGCGCCCGTCACTTCACCACTGCCGCACGATCCCGGCGTGCCGCCGTCGACGCCAGCCTCTTCATCGGCGTCGCGCAGCTTCGCCGATCTGCTGGCGAGCTCGAGCGCGCTCTCGCGTTTCTCGACCGCGGCCCCCGACAGCGCCGCCGCCTTCACGAATTTCAAGAGCAAGCCGGCGCCATCGGCGTCGAAGAGCGATAACGGCTCCGACGCCAACACGCCGACGCCGAACGCGATGCCGCTGCCGGCACCGGTGCAGACGCAGAGCACCCCCGCCGAGGGCGGCAGCAACACGCAGCAGAACTCCGCCGCTGCCGTCTCCGGGCAGAGCGCGGCACAGACCCGCTCGACCACCGCTGCCGGCGCCGGCAAGAGCGGCGGCGGCACGCAGCAGAATCCGCAACCCGTCACTACGACCGGCGCGCCGGCGGCCGTGCAGAGTGGCGCCGCCGCGGCGACCGCAACGGCAAGTGGAACGCCGGGCAGCGCCGCCACCGTCACCGCCGCGATCGACGCGACGCAGTCGAACCTGCTGTCGCAGCCCGGCATCACTCCGCCGCAGCCACAGACGGTTGCCGCGGCCGCGACGACCGCTGCCGCGACACCGGCGCAGGCGGTTGCGGCCGCCATGGTCAACGCCATCGCCAATGCCGCCGCGGGCGCCAACCTCGGCACCGGGACGGGCACGGGCACCGCCACCACGGCCACTCAGAACAGCGCGGCACCCGGCACGGCGCCGGCGCCCACCGCGCCCGCGAGCCCGGCGGCCCAGAGCGCCGTTACCACAACCTTGCCGCCCGCCGCCGCGCTGCTGAATGCGCGGGTTGCCGCGGGCGCGCAGACGCTCGTCTCGCAGCCGAGCCAGACGCTCGCCACCCTGCCGCACGGCCTCGCCACGCCGGCAGCGCCCACCGCCCCGACGGTCGCGGCGCCGGCCCCCGCCGCTCCCGCCGCCGTGGTCGCCAACGCTGCCGCGGCAACGACCGCAGCGGCACCGCCCGCGACGCCTGCCGCGCCGCCCGCTCCCCATGTGACGGTCACGGCGGATCCCACCGCGGCCGCGGCGAAAGCCGCCGACGCGACGATCCCCGCGACGCCGAGCCCGAGCGCCGGCAGCGGCGCCACCACTCTCGACACCGCTCTCAAATCGGTGGCGCAAGCCGTGCATACCGCTGGCGACGCCCCGCTCGTCCCGCCCGCCGGTTCCAACACATCCGATGCGCAGGCTTCCGCCGCGGCGAGCTCGGACGCCAGCCAGCAGCCCGCGGTGCCTCTCGTCGCCGCGGTCAACACGCCCGCTGGCGCCGCCTCCGCCGTCGAGACCACGGCCTCGCCGGTGAGCGCGGCCAGCGTCCTCGACCAGGTCGCGTTCAATCTGCGCCAGGCCGCCAAGAGCGGCGTCAATTCGATCGAGATCCAGCTCAAGCCGGCATCGCTCGGCACCGTCGACGTGAAGCTGGAGATGACCCACGACGGCCGCCTCACCGCCGTCATCTCCGCCGACCGCAGCGACACGATGATGCTGCTGCAGCGGGGCTCCGGCGAGCTGCAGCAGGCGCTGCGCGACGCAGGCATCCAGGCCGACAGCGGCAGCCTCAGCTTCAACCTGCGCGGCGACGGGCAGAGCGGCGGCCAGGGCAACGCCGGCAGCGACCAGAGCAGCTTCACCGCGCTGCCGCAGGACAACAGCGTCGCCGGCGATCTGCCGCCGGCGCCGGTCGCCGCCGCGGCGGTG
>DATKQA010000115.1:0-7417 GCA_035523835.1 Candidatus Sulfotelmatobacter sp. | reverse complement strand
GCGGCCGTCGCGCCGGGTCAGAACGTGACGCGGATGCCGCCGAATACCGCGATCGGCGCCGCCGGCGCCAGAAAGCGGTTGTCGACCCCCGGCCCGTTGGTGACCGCCCCGGCCGGCACACCCGGCGCGCCGACGCCGGTCGGGTCGCCGAACTGGGCGAAAGTCGCGTAGCGCGAATCGAGCGCGTTCTGCACGTTGCCGAAAACCTCGAAGTTCTCGGTGATCTCGTAGGAACTGTGCAGGCTGAGCACGGCATAGCCCGGCAAGGGCGCGTTCTGGTTCGATTCGTCGCCGCGCAGATACTGGTCGCTGAAATAGGTCAGCACGCCGCCGACGGTCCATTTCGGCACGATGCGATAATCCACGCCGAGCTTGATCTGGTGTTCGGGAATGCCCGGCAGGCGGTCGCCCGGACGGACGTTGATATTGCCGCTGGCGTCGGCGAAGGGATTGCTCGGCGAGGCCAGGGTGAGCGGCGACTGGAAGGTCGCGTCGACCAGGCTGTAATCGAGATAGATCGACCACTTCTCGTCCTTGTAGCGGATACCGGTCTCGATGCCCTGGCGGCGGGTCGAGCCGATGTTCTCGAAGAAGCCGGAGCTGAGCGAGGTGGCGATGCCATAGATGTCGTCGTCGAGATCGGTGCGGAACAGGCCGGCGTTCCAGTTGAAGCGGCCCGGAACCGTTTCCGGCAAGGTGAAATTGCCGCGCAGGCCCGCCTCGTAGGTATGCGAAATCACCTGCTTCAAGGTCGGCGGATCGCTCGACAGCGAGGACGGCAGCAGGCACGGCTCGGCCGGATTCGAGCATTCGATCTCGCTCGGCGTCGGCGCGCGATTGCCTTCGGCATAGCCGGCGTAGGCGGTGAGGCCGGTCACGATCTTGTAGGTGGCGCCGAGGGCGGGATTGAAATGGGCGTAGCGGTTGTTGCCGGTGAGGTTCGAGCCGAGCCGATCGACCAAGCCGATTTCGGCAATGTTGTAGCGGCCGCTGGCAGTGACCGCGATCGCCGAGGTCACATCGAAGGTGTCGGTGACGAATAGGCCGTAGTAGTTGTTCGAAGCCGTCAAGCTGACCGGCGTGGCATTGAAGCCGCTGTTCTCCGGCGTGTCGACGAAGAAGCCGGAAGGCAGCACCTGCAGCGAGGAGTTGATCACGCCCACTTCCGTCGAGGACTGGAAGCCGGTGAGCGACCGGTCGATGCTGCCGCCCAGCACCAGGTTGTTGGAATGCCCGGCGACATTGCCGGTGTAGTTGGTCTGCGCCGTGCTGCCGTAGGTGACGGTGTGTATGGTCTCGAAGTCGTTTTCGCCGATCGGCACGGCGCCGCTCTGGGAAATGTCGGGGATCGGCGCGCCGGTCGGCCCGAGCGCGGGCGTCGTTCCATCGGACTGGCAGAGAAAGCCGTTGGCGGGAACGCAGGCGGTGAAATCGGTGGTATTGCCGTTGACGACGTTCTGCAGGAATTCACGGCGATAGACGTTGGCCTGCACGGACAGCGCGTCGGTCAGATCATAGGAACCGCTGATCGTCACCAGGGTGACCTGGTTGAAGTTGCTCTGCGGCGTGGTGAAATCGAGCGCGCGGTCGACCGCCAGCTCCTGCACCGGCGTCGTGCCCTCGCCAAACAGCCGGTTGGTGGCGCCGGTGAAATTGATGGCGAGCGTCGCCCGCTCGGTGCGCGCGCCGATGTCGGCATAAAGCTGGCGCAGGTGGTCGGGCGAGAAGTCGCGCCAGCCGCCCTCATCGAACGAGCGTCCGGCGATATAGGCGCCGAACACGCCGATGCGCTTGCCGTATTCGAAGGATTCGTTGTGCGCGCCGTAGGAGCCGAGGCCGAGTTCGCTGTTGAAGCCCTGGAAGGTGAAGCCGTTCTTCATGGTGACGACGGCGGCACCGCCGAGCGCGTTGAGGCCGTAGACCGGATTGGCGCTGACCATGTCGATGCGGTCGACGGCGATGTCGGGGATCAAGTCCCAGTTCACGGTGTCGCCGAAGGCCTCGTTGACGCGGACGCCGTTCTGATAGACGGCGATGCCCTGCGGCGTGCCGAGCACGGGCGAGGCCTCGAAGCCGCGGTACAGGATGTCGGGCTGGAACGGGTCGACCAGCGTGGCGTTGACGTTGACGCTGCCGGCCTGATCGGCCAAGCCGCCGACCAGGCTCGCCGTGCCTTCGCGCGTCAGGCCGGAGGAGGTGATCGTCTGCACATTGGCCGGCACCTTGTCGCGCTCGATGCCGGTGCCGCCAAGCGGCGTGGTGCCGATCACATCGACCGGCGGCACGGCGATCACCGGCGGCGACGGGGCGGACGGCGCGGCTGGGTCAGCGGTCTGCGCCAGGCTCGCCGTCGGCAACAATGCCAGCGCCACGGCGCAGGCACGGCAGGCCGTGCCGAAGCTACCCATTCTTCCCCCCGCGCATTCTTGTCGGCGGTTTCTTTTTCGCCCCGCCCTTCCGGGATTACGCGGCATATCGGGCCGGCAAACAAGGTCGCCGCTTCCCGATATGTCCGGGAAATTTTCCCGGACCGTTCGGTCCCGCGCCGCCGACCGATTTGGAAAGGCGGTCGCACTCTGGCATGCTGCCCCGGTCAACAGCGGATGCGCTCATGTCGCTACGGTTTCGCCTGATCGGGTTGGTCGCGGTCGTCCTGGTGGTCAGCCTCATCTTCGGCGGCGCCATCGCCGGCTTCAACGCATCGCGCTCGGTGCGCACGGAAATGCGTTCCGCGCTCCTGGTCGGCCGCCAGACGATCGAGAACGCCCTGGCGGCTTTGCCGAACTCGTCCGACCCCGCCCGCGATCTCGAACGCCTGCTCGCCTCCTTCCGGGGCAATCGCCATCTGCGCATCAGCCTGGTCGGCGGTCCCGGCGGCCGCGCCGTCGCGGCGGTCGAGCCGGCGGCCGACAGGACGCCCTTCGGCGCCGTGCCGGCGTGGTTCGTCCGGCTGATCGGCGTGCCGCCGACGGTCGAGGAGATCCCGATCGCCTTCGACGGCGGGAACCGCGGCAGCATCAGGCTGGAGAGCGATCCGCGCAACGAGATGCTGGAGGTCTGGGATGAATTCAGCGACAGCCTGCTCATGCTGGCGCTGTTCAGCGGCCTGATCGTCCTGCTCACCTACCTGTTCGTCGGTCGCGCGCTCCGGCCGCTGGGCCGGCTGGCGGCGGCGCTCGAGGAGGTAGGCCACGGCGCCTACGGCACGCGCGTCGCTGCCGGCCTGACGACCGAGCTCGCGCCGCTCCACGACAGCTTCAACCGGATGGCGGCGTGCCTGGCGGCGATGGACGCGGAGAACCGCCGCCTGAACGACCAGCTCCTGACCCTGCAGGAGGAGGAGCGGAGCGATCTGGCGCGCGACCTGCATGACGAGGTCAGCCCGTTCCTCTTCACCATCAATGTCGATGCCAGCAACATCGCGCGCCTGGCGCGGGAGAACCGTGTCGCCGAGGTGCCGGGCCTGGCCCAATCCATCGCCGAGGCCGTCCGCCATCTGCAGCAGCAGGTGCGCAGCATGCTCGGCCGGCTGCGCCCGATCGGGCTGGCCGAATTCGGCCTCGCCGCCGCGCTCGGCGACATGGTGGCGTTCTGGCGCCGGCGCTATCGCGACATCGATTTCCGCCTGAGCATCGGCCCGCAATGCGAGGGCTTCGGCGAGCTTGCCGATATCACCGTCTATCGCGTGGTGCAGGAGAGCCTGAGCAACGCCGTCCGGCACGGCGAGCCGCGGACGGTCAGCATCGCCATCGCGCTCCGGCCCGCCGCGGACCCGGCCCACGACAGCGAAGTCGCGGTCGAGGTCAGCGACGACGGCCGCGGCATGGACAAGCCCTACAGTCTCGGCTTCGGCCTGCTCGGCATGCGCGAACGGGTGCGCGCCATGGGCGGCCAATTGACCATTTCCGAAGCCACCGACGGCGGCCTCGCAGTGGCGGCAACCTTGCCCTGCCCCCGGCGCGAACCGGCACCCCAGCTCAGCGTGGCCAAACCATGAAACTGCTCATCGTCGATGACCACCCGATCGTGCGCGACGGGCTCAGGCGTCTGCTCGCGGCCAGGCCGGAGATCGCGCTTTCGGAGGCCGCCACCGGCGAGGAGGCGCTGGCGCTGTGCAAGAGTCTGCGGCCGCAGCTCGTCATTTTGGACCTCAACCTGCCGGGCATCGGCGGGCTGGAGCTGATCGGACGGCTGAAGGCGGAGGATGCCGCGCTGCGCGTCCTGGTGCTCAGCATGCACGACAACCTGGTCTATGTGACGCGCGCGCTGCAGGCCGGCGCCCAGGGCTATGTGAGCAAGCAGGCGCCGCCGGAGCAGATTCTCGAGGCCATCGCCCGGCTGGCGCGCGGCCAGACCTATATCGAACACCGCATGGCCGAGGAGCTGGCGCTGCAGAACATCCGGCCGTCGGCTCACCCGCTGCACGACCTGTCGCGGCGCGAGCTGGAGATTCTGCGCCTGCTCGGCGAGGGCTGCAGCCTGCCGCAGATCGGCACCACGCTCGGCGTCAGCTACAAGACCGTGGCCAACACCTGCAGCCAGATCAAGACCAAGCTCGGCGTGGCGCGGACAGCGGACCTGATCCGCATCGCCGTGCAGAACTGCGTGGCGCCGGCGCGCTGAGCCGACTGCGCCGTCGCTACAGCGCCTCGGCGATCGCCTTGCCGACATCCTGGGTCGAGGCCTGGCCGCCGAGGTCGCGGGTGAGCACCCGCCCCTCGCGCACCACGCGCTCGATCGCCGCCTCGACCGCCTGCGCCGCCTGCGGGTGGCCGAGGTGCCGGAGCATCATGGCGCCGGACCAGATCTGGCCGATCGGATTGGCGATGAAGCGCCCGGCGATGTCGGGGGCCGAGCCGTGCACCGGCTCGAACATCGATGGAAACTTGCGCTCCGGATTGATGTTGCCCGAAGGCGCGATGCCGATCGAGCCGGCGACCGCCGGGCCGAGGTCGGAGAGGATGTCGCCGAACAGGTTGGAGCCGACCACCACGTCGAACCAGTCGGGATGCGCGACGAAATGCGCGCAGAGAATGTCGATATGGAACTGCGCGGTTTTGATGTCGGGATATTCCGCGGCGAGGGCTTTGAAGCGCTCGTCCCAATAGGGCATGGTGTGGATGATGCCGTTCGACTTGGTGGCCGAGGTGACGTGCTTGCGCGGACGCGTGCGCGCCAGCTCGAAAGCGTAGCGGATGATGCGGTCGGTGCCCTTGCGGGTGAAGACCGTCTGCTGCATCGCCATTTCCTGCTCGCTGCCCTGGTAGAGCCGGCCGCCGATCTCGGAATATTCGCCCTCCACGTTCTCGCGCAGGATCACCATGTCGATGTCCTTCGGCCCGCGGTCGCGCAGCGGCGACACCATGCCCGGCAGCAGGCGTACCGGCCGCAGGTTGACGTATTGATGGAAGCCGCGCCGCATCGGAATGAGCAGGCCCCAGAGCGAGACGTGGTCGGGCACGGTGGGCTGGCCGACGGCGCCGAGGAAGATCGATTCATAGGCGCCGAGCTGTTCGAGGCCGTCCTCGGGCATCATGCGGCCGGTGGCGAGATATTTCTCGCAGCTCCAGTCGAATTCCTGCCATTGGAACTGGATGCCGAACTTCCGCCCGGCAGTCTCCAGCACGCGGATGCCCTCCGGCACCACTTCCTTGCCGATGCCGTCGCCGGCGATGACTGCGATGCGATGCGCCACGCGCTCCTCCCGAGACAATTGCCGGGAGAGATTAGCTCAAAGCTTGAGCTCCATGTAGAGCACGTCGGGCAGCGGATTGACGGTATAGGCGGGGATTTCGCGGAAGCCGAGCGAACGATAGAGCGAGATGGCGGCGCGCATGGCATGCTCGACCGTATCGAGCCGCATGGTGCGATAGCCGAGGCGGCGTGCCTCCTCGATGACGGCGACGACGAGTTGCCGGCCGAGACCGCTACGCCGTGCCTCCGGCACCAGGTAGAGCCGCTTCATCTCGCAAATTCCGCTCGCCAGCGGACGGAGCGCCACCACGCCGACCGTGCTGCCGTGCCGGCGGCCGAGCAGCAGCGCGCCGCCGGGCGGGGCATATTCGCCGGGAAAGCCCGCCATCTCGGCGTCGAACTCCTGGAACGACAGCGAGAAATCCAGCCCACGCGCGTAGTCGAGACAAAGCTGCTTCGCCGCGGCGATGTCCGCAGCGCTGGTGGCGTGAACGATCTCGGTCGCTTCCGGCATCGGCTCAGATTTCGATGACGCCCTCCAGATAGAAGGCGCAATACCCGCCGATCATAACCCGCTCGCCGCGCTCGCTCACGAACAATTCGCCGCAGCGCGGCGAAACCTGCTGCGCCACAAGGTCGCGCTTGCCGAGGCGCTTTGCCCAATAAGGCGTCAATGTGCAATGCGCCGAGCCGGTGACAGGGTCCTCGGGAATGCCGTGCCAGGCGGCGAAGTAGCGCGAGACGAAATCGACGCCGTCGCTGCCCGCCGCGGTGACGATGATGCCATGCCCCTCGATGCGGGCGAGCGCGGCGAAATCCGGCCGCAGCGCGCGCACCTCGTCCGCCGAATTATAGACCAGCAGGTAATTCTTCGCCCGGGCGGAGAGCAGCACCGCGGCGGGCCTGCGGCCGAGCGCCTCGAGGAGGCCGGGAGCCGGCGGCGCAGCCGCCGCCGGACGGCTCGGAAAGTCCATCACCAGGCGCTCGCCGTCCCGTTTCACGGTCAGCAGGCCGCTCCGCGTCTGGAAGCGCACTTCCCCGCGCGCCGGTTCGAGCCGCGTCAGCAGCAGATGCGCCGTCGCCAAGGTGGCGTGGCCGCAGAGGTCGACCTCGACCGCCGGGGTGAACCAGCGCAGGCCGAAATCCTCGCCGTCGGGCACGATGAAGGCGGTCTCCGCCAGGTTGTTCTCGGCGGCGATGGCCTGCATGGTCGCGTCCGGCAGCCAGGCCTCGAGCGGGCAGATCGCCGCCGGATTGCCGCCGAACACGCGCCGGGTGAAAGCATCGACCTGATAGAGCGGAATGCGCATGGCAAGAGCCTTTCAACCTTGGGCGACGCTGATGCTGGCCGCGTGGCGCACCGGGAAATTGACCGAGTTGGCGATGAAGCACTGGCGATGCGCCTTCTCGTGCAGGGCCTCGGCCGCGGCGCGGTCGCTGTCCGGCGCCAGCACCACCTTCGGGCGCAGCAGCACGTCGGTGAAGCGCAGCGCCTTCTGCCTTACCGTCATCTCGCCGGCCGCCTCGTCCTCATAGGCCAGTACAGCGATGCCGGCGCGCGCGCAGAGCGCCAGGTAGCTCAGCATGTGGCAGGTGGAGAGCGCCACGAGCAGCATGTCCTCGGGATTGGGCAGGGCGGCATCGCCGAGGAAGGCCGCGTCGGCGGACCCGGTGAACGGTGGCTTGCCCGGCAGTTCCACGCGATAGTCGCGCGAATAGGCTG
>DATKQA010000114.1:0-3943 GCA_035523835.1 Candidatus Sulfotelmatobacter sp. | reverse complement strand
GCCCGCTCGCCCGGGTCATCCAGGAGAACATCAAGAAGGGCCTCGCCGAGGAGCTGCTGTTCGGCAAGCTGGTCAAGGGCGGGCACGTCAAGGTGCGGGTCGAGAACGGCAAGCTCGCCTTCGACGTCGAGAGCATCGACGGGCCGGCGAAGGCGGAAGAGGGCGAGAGCGACGGCGAGGCCGCCGGACCGGTGCCGGAGTTCGTCCGATAGCGCAGGATGAGTGCAGGTCGAGTTTTCCGTGTCGTCACCCGCTGCCTTGCGCCAGGGGCCGAAGCCTCACCTTCATCGTCGCCCCGGCTTGCAAACCGGGGCTCCAGGGCCGGCGTTTTCTGGATGCCGGCTTGTCGCCGGCATGGCGGCTGACTTTTCCTGACCTGTTGTTGCCCGCGCAAGTGAGGGGGCGGAGTTCTGAGCTCGCTGCCGACTGCCGGAACGGACTCTAGGCGGCGCGGACCTTGGTGAGGAAGCTCTCGATCTGACCCTTCAGCGCGTCGGATTGCCGCGACAGTTCGGTTGCCGACGCCAGCACCTTGGCGGCCGAGCTCCCGGTGCTGCCGGCGGCGCCGGTCACGCTGCCGATGCTGCTCGACACCTTCTGCGTGCCGGCCGCGGCTTCCTGGACATTGCGGGCGATTTCCTGGGTCGCGGCGCCCTGTTCCTCGATCGCGGCGGCGATCGAGGTGGCGATCTCGTTGATCTCCAGGATGGTGGTGCCGATGCCGTGGATGGCGTCGACGGCGGCGCTCGAGACTTGCTGCATGCCGGCGATCTGCTGGCCGATCTGCTCGGTGGCCCTGGCGGTCTGCGTCGCCAGGCTCTTGACCTCGGAGGCGACCACGGCAAAACCCTTGCCGGCCTCGCCGGCGCGTGCCGCCTCGATGGTGGCGTTGAGCGCGAGGAGGTTGGTCTGGCCGGCGATGGAATTGATCAGCTCGACCACCTGGCCGATCTTCTGCGCCGCCTCCGACAGGCTCTTGACCGTGTCGTTGGTCTTGCCGGCTTCGTCGACCGCCTGGCCGGCGATGCGGCTGCACTGCGCGACCTGGCGGCCGATTTCGGCGATCGACGACGACAGTTCCTCGGCCGCGGCCGCCACGGTCTGCACATTGGCGGAAGCCTGGTCGGATATGCCGGCCACGGCGGTTGCCTGGCGGCTGGTTTCCGCCGCCGTCGACGACATGGTGCCGGCCGTTGCCTGCAAGTCGGTCGAGGCTGTGGCCACCGTCTGGGCGATGCCCTTGACCGAAGCCTCGAAGCCGTCGGCGAGCGCCAGCATGTCGCGCCGGCGGGCCTCGGCGGCGGCGCGCTCGCGGGCGCCGGTCTCCTCGCGCCGCTCTGCCGCGTCGCGTTCCTGTGTCTCGGCGGCTTCGCGCGCGCGCATTTCCTCTTCCTGCTTGCGGCGCTCCGCCTCGAGGCGCAGTTCCTCGGCGCGGCGGCGGCCGGCTTCCTCCGCCTGGCGGTTCTCCGCCTGCAGCCGCTCGTTTTCGATCGCGTTCAGTTTGAAGACCTCGACGGCGCGCGCCATGCCGCCGATCTCGTTCTGCCACGCCGCCTCGTCGATGATGATGTCGTGCTGGCCGTCGGCGAGGCGCGCCATCTTGTCCTGCAGGCCGCGCAGCGAGCGGGTGATGTTGCGGCTCAAGGCATAGGCGATGCCGGCGCCGATCAGCGCGAGCGCCAGGGTGGCGAGGGCAAGCCGCGTCACCACCCGCCAGACGGCGGCGTCGATGTCGTCGGTATAGGCGCCGGTGCCGATGAGAATGTTCCACGGCTCGAAAGCCTTGACGTAGCTGATCTTGCGCACTTTCTCGTCGGTGCCGGGCTTGCCCCAGATGTAGGACACGACGCCCTGCCCCTGATGCTCCGCGACGTCGATCATGTCGCGTACGAAGTGGTGGCCCTCGGCATCCTTGATATCGAGGCGGTTGCTGCCTTCCTGCTTCGGCTCCCAGCCGTGCGCGAACGAGACGCCCTGGAAGGTATGGGCAAAGAAATAACCGGTGCCGCCGTGGTAGCGCATGCTATGGACGGCGTCGCGGAAGCGCGCCATCGCCGCTTCGCGACTTAGGCCGCCGGCCTTGACCTCGGCCTCCAGGCCGCTGGCAAGTCCGTAGACGGTCTCGACTTCCGAGCGGGCGGCGGCGATGCGTTCCTCGACCATGCGCGCGCGGATGAACGAGGTGGCGATGCCGCAGGCGATGATCAGCGAGACGACCGAGATCACCGTCAGCAGGGCGAGCCGCGTGCTGATCTTGCGCTGATTGAAATGCAGCATATCGATTCCCGGGCTGAAGCGACGGGCCTATTCAAAACGGCAAACGTGAAGTCTCGGTAAAAACCAGGCCTTCACGTCTGCAAATCGCGGTGTGAGCGGTCGCTCGCGCGGGTCGGATCAGGCGGCCTTGACGGCGGCGAGGAACTTGTCGACCTCGCTGCGCAGCACCGCTGCCTGCTTGGCCAGTTCGCCGGCCGAGCCAAGCACCTGGTTGGCCGCGGCGCCGGTCTCGGTCGCCGCCTGGGTGACGCCGCCGATGTTGGCGGAGATCTCGCTGGTGCCGGCCGCGGCCTGCTGCACGTTGCGGGCGATTTCCTGGGTGGCCGCGCCCTGTTCCTCGATCGCTGCGGCGATCGCGGTGGCGATCTGGCTGTTCTCGCCGACCGTGCTGCTGATGCCCTCGATCGCCTTCATCGCCTGTTCGGTGGCCTGCTGCATGCTGCCGATCTGCTGGCCGATCTCCTCGGTCGCCTTGGCGGTCTGGTTGGCCAGCGCCTTCACTTCCGAGGCGACGACGGCAAATCCCTTGCCGGCCTCGCCGGCGCGCGCCGCCTCGATCGTCGCGTTGAGCGCGAGCAGGTTGGTCTGCCCGGCGATGCCGGCGATCAGCTCGACCACCTTGCCGATGCGCTGCGCGGCGTCGACCAGGTCCTTCATGGTCATGCCGGTGCGGCCGGCCTCGTCCACGGCCTTGCCGCTCATCTGCGTCGACTGCGCCACCTGGCGGCCGATCTCGGCGATGGAGGCGGAAAGCTCCTCGGCCGCGGTCGCCACCGTCTGCACGTTGCTGGAGGCCTGTTCGGTCGCGGCGGCGACGGTGGTCGCCTGATGGCTGGCTTCCTCGGCGGTCGAGGTCATGGCCTTGGCGGTGGATTCGAGTTCGGTCGAAGCCGCGCTCACCGTCTGCAGCAGCCCGGTGACCTTGGCGTCGAAGTCCTGCATGAGCTGGTTGAGCCGGTCGGCGCGCGCCTGCTCGATCTGGCGCTGGCGCTCCTTCTCGGCTTCCTTCTCGACGCGGGCTTTTTCCTCGGCCTGGCGCTGGCGCTCCTTCTCGGCTTCCTTCTCGGCGCGGGCCTGTTCCTCGGCCTGGCGCCGGCGCTCCTTTTCGGCTTCCTGGGCGATGCGGTTCTGCTCCGCTTCGGCGGCCAGGCGGTCGCTTTCGATCATCGCATCCTTGAACACCTGCACGGTCTCGGCCATCTGGCCGACCTCGTCGCGGCGGCCCTGGGCCGGAATGAGCACGCTGAGGTCTTTGGCGGCGAGCTTCTTCATCGCCGCGGTCATGGCGACCACCGGCGTGCTGATGCCGCGCGTCAGCATGTAGCCGGCGCCGATGGCCAGCACGATGGCGATGCCGACCAGGATCAGGATGGTGTCGCGGCCGCTGCTATAGGCCCGGGCGATCTGTCCGGCGATCTTGATCGCCGTGGCGGCGTTGTAGTCGACGTCCTTCTTCAGGGCGACGGAGAGCGCCGAACTGACCGGCAGCACATTCTTGACCATGAAGGCGGTGGCCTCGTCCGTCTTGCCGTCGTTCAGCATTTTCATCGCTGTGGCGGCGTCGTCGAGGTAAGCGCCCCATTGCTTCTTGATCTCGCCGTAGAGCGCCGTCTCCTCCGGTGCGGACACCGTCGGCGCATATTTGGCCTCGGCCTTGCCGTACTCG
>DATKQA010000113.1:0-3965 GCA_035523835.1 Candidatus Sulfotelmatobacter sp. | reverse complement strand
GCTCGATCAGCCGGGTGAACACGCCGCCCAGCGTCTCGATGCCCAGCGACAGTGGCGTCACGTCGAGCAGCAGCACGTCCTTGACGTCGCCCTTCAGCACGGCGCCCTGGACGGCCGCACCGATCGCCACCACCTCGTCGGGGTTGACGTTGCGGGCCGGCTCCTTGCCGAAGAAGCTCTTCACCGTGTCGATGACCTTCGGCATGCGGGTCATGCCGCCGACCAGGATCACCTCGCTGATCTCGCCCGCCGTCACGCCGGCATCCTTCAGCGCCGCGCGGCACGGATCGAGCGTCTTGGCGATCAGGTCATCGACCAGCGATTCCAGCTTCGCCCGGGTCAGCTTCATCACCAGGTGCTTCGGCCCGGACTGATCGGCGGTGATGAAGGGCAGGTTGATCTCGGTCTCCTTCGAGGAGCTGAGCTCGATCTTCGCCTTCTCCGCCGCTTCCTTCAGCCGCTGCAGCGCCAGCTTGTCGCGGCGCAGGTCGATGCCTTGCTCCTTGCGGAACTCGTCGGCCAGGTAGTCGATTACGCGGGCGTCGAAATCCTCGCCGCCGAGGAAGGTGTCGCCGTTGGTGGACTTCACCTCGAATACGCCATCGCCGATCTCGAGGATGGAAATGTCGAACGTGCCGCCGCCGAGGTCATAGACCGCGATGGTGCCGGAGGCCTTCTTGTCCATGCCATAGGCGAGCGCCGCCGCGGTCGGCTCATTGATGATGCGCAGCACGTCGAGGCCGGCGATACGGCCGGCGTCCTTGGTGGCCTGGCGCTGGCTGTCATTGAAGTAGGCCGGGACGGTGATCACCGCCTGGGTGACCGGCTCGCCGAGATAGGCCTCGGCCGTCTCCTTCATCTTGCCGAGGATGTAGGCGCTGATCTGGCTGGGCGAATATTTCTCGCCCTTCACCTCGACCCATGCGTCGCCGTTGTCGCCGCGCATGATCTGGTATGGCACCAGGCCCATGTCCTTCTGGGCCATCGGATCGTCGAAGCGGCGGCCGATCAGGCGCTTGATGGCATAGAGCGTATTGGACGGGTTGGTCACCGCCTGCCGCTTGGCGGACTGGCCGACCAGACGCTCACCGCCATCGGTAAAGGCGACCATGGAGGGCGTGGTGCGGGCACCCTCGGAGTTCTCGATCACCCGGACGTCCTTGCCTTCCATGATGGCAACGCAGGAGTTCGTTGTGCCGAGGTCGATACCGATAACTTTTCCAGGCATTGATTACAGGCTCCTTTCAGCGGACTCCAGGCGGCCCGAAGCACCGCGCGGGTCCCTTGGTGGGCATTGTGAACGCATGTATGGGGGTGCCCCGGCTCGGGCAAGGCCTTACCCACGTTTTTCGTGCAGCCCCGGCAACGGTTTGCCGGGACCGTGACCAGGCAGACGAGCGAGTCAAGCCGTTGTGTCCAGTTTCGCTGCCTCGCCGGCAGCGGCGAGTTCGGTGGGCGGCGACTTGGCAACGACCACCATGGCCGGCCGCAGCAATCGCCCGTTCAGCGTCCAGGCGGAGCTCCAGGCATGCATGATGGTTCCGGGCGCGTGCGCTTCGCTTTCTTGCTCCGCCATGGCCTGGTGCAGCTTGGGATCGAACGGCTTGCCGGTCGGGTCCTCACGCTTGATGCCGTTGCGGTCCAGGAGGCCGAGGAAGCCGCGCTCGACGCCCTCCAGGCCCTCCCGCAGCTTGGCAATGATCTCGGGCTGGCTGGACTCGGGCGGCGGCAGGCTGTCGATACCGCGGCGGAGGTTCTCCGCCGCCTCGACCACGTCGGCGGCGAATTTCTGCACGGCGTATTGCCGGGTCTCGTCCACCTCGCGGCGGGAGCGGGCGCGGACATTGGCGATCTCGGCCTCGGATCGCATCCAGCGATCCTTCAGCTCCGCCACCTCCGCCTCCAGCTCCGCGATGCGGGCGGAGGCGGCCTGCATGATGGCGTCCGCCGATAGCGGCGTTGGCGTGTTCTGGTTGGCGGCGCCGGCGGGCGCCGGATCGGCCTCGGCCATGGGAGGCGGATCCGCCGACTGCGGCTGGGTCGCGTCTTGCATTTCTTCGTGTTCGTTGCTCATGGGCGCTCAGTTAGGATGGGCGTAAGGTCTGGGCAAGCGGGGTCGCGCAAGTGACCACAGAGTGCCTCACCATCCTACGCCATAATAGTAAAGAGCAGGTTTACTATTGGTTCGGAGGCGTGATGACTACGCCTCGCCGTGCCGCCGCCGCGCGACGGGTCTGCGCCGTGCCGTTCAGCGTCGCCCGCTGGCGCCGCCGGCGCGGCCGTGCGACGGCACCCTGGCCGGCAGTCGCCATATCGCCTGTCGTCAAGGTTGGTCGCTCATGGCACTCATGGCTTCGTGAGCGTGTCGCCTGCTGCCCGTTATCGCCGTCGGCGGGCAGCCTCCTGCTCGTTATTTGCGGGGCGTGCGGCCTCCCGTTCCCTGTCTCCGTGGTTGTGAGGCCCGCTGCCCGCCGACCGCGCGATGGTCAGCCGGCGCGCGCCGCCAGCGCGATGCTCAGCCGGCGCGCGCCGCTTCGCCGCCGATCTTCAGCAGGGCCCGATCAATCCGCCCTGTCATGGCTGCGTCGGGCGGGAATGCCAGCCCAGCGAGGTTGCCGTCGCTGCGCACCACACAGCCGGTTACCGCGCCTTCTGCGCCCGGCAGCCGGCGCTGCCGCTACCCCAGCAACCGGCCGATGACCCTGGCGGTGTAGTCCACCACGGGGATGATGCGGCCGTAGTTGATCCGGGTGGGGCCGATGACGCCAATCGCGCCCACAATCCGGCCGCCCTCGCTGCGCGCGGGGGCCACCACCATCGACAGGCCGGCATTGCCGAACAAGCCGCTCTCGGCGCCGATGAAGATGCGCACGCCTTCGGACGCCTCGGCGAGCTCCAGCAGGCGCAGCATGGTCTCCTGCGCCTCCAGCCGCTCGAACAAGGCCTGGATGGCGGCCAGCTTCTCCACCTGGGTGACGTCGGAGAGCAAACGCCCCTGGCCACGGATGATCAGGCTGGCGCCGCGGGGGCCTTCGCCGGTCCAGGTCGCCAGGCCGGCACTGACGATCTGGGAGGTGAGCGCGTCCAGTTCCGAGCGGTCCATCGCCAGCTCTTCCGCCACCATGCGGCGCACCTCGGCGAGCGGCCGGCCTGACAGGCGGGCGTTCAGGTAGTTGCCGGCCTGTTGCATCGCGGCGGGCGGCGTGCCCGGGGGAATCTCGATGACCCGGTTCTCGACCTGGCCTTCGGCGCTGACCAGGATCACCAGGGCGCGGCCGGATCCCATCGGCACGAACTCGATGTGGCGCAGTGCGCCTTCCGATTTCGGCGCCAGCACCAGGCCGGCGGCGGCGGAGAGCCCGGACAGCATGCGGCTCGCCTCGCCCAGCGTGTCTTCGAGGCTGCGGCCGGACGCGGCGAGCGCGGCGGAGATCGTGTCCCGCTCCTCCTCCGACAGTTCGCCGAATTGCAGCAAGCCGTCGACGAAGAGGCGCAACCCGTGATCGGTGGGGAGGCGGCCGGCAGACGTGTGGGGGGCGAACAGCAGGCCGGCCTCGGTCAGGTCGGCCATGACGTTGCGGATGGTGGCGGGCGAGAGGTTCATCGGCAGCAGGCGCGACAGGGTGCGGCTGCCGACCGGCTCGCCGGTTTCGACATATTGCTCGACAATTTCGCGCAGGACGGCGGCGGAGCGGGCGTCGAGGCCGGGGGGAAACGGGGTCGCACCGCCGCTACGTCCCGTGACAAGGGATGCGGAGCCGGGCGGAGGGACAGGCTTGTTCATTGCGCGAAAAACCTAGGAAGCGGCGCGGTACCGGTCAATCTTCGTGCGGCGGCCCTTCGGACAGATGTCCTCTACAGAGGTTCTTTCATGCAGAGGCCTTTCATGCAGAGGCCTGTCATGCAGTGGCCTTTCATGCAGAGGCCTGTCATGCAGTGGCCTGTCATGCGGCGGCCTTCGTGCC
>DATKQA010000112.1:0-2800 GCA_035523835.1 Candidatus Sulfotelmatobacter sp. | reverse complement strand
CGCGTTGCCGTGCCGCTCCAACCAGGCGAAGAAGCCGGCGTCGCCGATCAGGCCGTACTTGACGATCTCGGCATAGCCGGCGAGCAGCTCGCGCCGCGGCAGGGTGTCGAGCACGCCGACGTCGGCCAGCACCGCGCGCGGCTGGTGGAAGGCGCCGATCAGGTTCTTGCCGTGCCGGCTGTTGATGGCGGTCTTGCCGCCGACCGAACTGTCGACCTGGGCGAGCAGCGTGGTCGGGATCTGCGCGAAGTCGATGCCGCGGCGCAGCACGGCGCAGGCGAAGCCGACGAGGTCGCCGATGACGCCGCCGCCGAGCGCCAGCACCAGGTCGCTGCGCTCGACCTTGCGCGCCAGCAATTCGTCGAGCAGGGCCTCGAGATGGGCGAAATCCTTGGTCGCCTCGCCGGGCGGCAGCTCGATCGCGGTCATGTCGATGCCGGCTTCGGCCAGGCCGAGGCGCAGACTTTCCAGATGCAGCCCGGCGACGTGGCGGTCGGTCACCACCACGGCGCGCCGGCGGCGGAAGTACGGCGCGAGTTCGCGTCCCGCCGCGCCGAGCAGGCCGTTGCCGACGCGGATCGGGTAGCTGCGTTCGCCGAGCGCGACCTCGACGGTGTCGATCGGCCCGCTCACGGCGCGGCGCCGTCCTGGCCGGCCAGCCGCTCGACGATGCTCTCCACCACCAGCTCGTGCGGCTGCTCGCCGCTGTCGATGGTGAGGTCGGCGCCGGCATAGACCGGATAGCGTTCCCGCATCAGCCGCTCCAGCACCTGGCGCGGGTCGCCCTGCAGCAAGAGCGGCCGGTTCGGCCGCCGGGCGCAGCGCCTCACCAGCACGTCGAGATCGGCCTTGAGCCAGATCGAGGTGCCGTGCGCGCGGATCTTGGCCCGCGTCGCCGGGTCCATGAAGGCGCCGCCGCCGGTGGCCAGCACCTGGCGCGGTCCCTCCAGCAGCCGGGCGATTACCCGGCGCTCGCCGTCGCGGAAGGCGGCCTCGCCGTGGCGGGCGAAAATCTCCTCGATGGTGCAGCCGGCCGCCGCCTCGATCTCGTTGTCGGCATCGACGAAGGGCAGCCCGAGGCGCTGCGCCAGCCGCTTGCCGACCGAGCTCTTGCCGGCGCCCATCAGCCCGACCAGCACGAGGCTGCGGCCGGTCTCGGCGGCGGCCCCGTTGGCGGTTGCGATCGTCTGCTCCATGGTCCTCGTCTCGGCGGCGCGCGACGTTCCTCCGCCGCTACGGTTCACTCCCGGCCGGCGGCGTTGAAACCGCCGTGGCCACCCGATAAGCTACCCAAATTCCGCCATAAAGGAAGTCTACCAGACGCGCTCTGACAAGTCCTTGCCGGACAAGCCCTTGTCGGCCGCCGCCGCAACCCGAGTAGCAACAAATCCCCATGACGAGAATTGCGCTGATTCTGATCGCGATCGTGGTCATCGTCGTCATCGGCGGCGCCGTCTTTCTCAGCACCTGGGACATTCCGCCGCCGACCGCCCATGTGGAGAAGGTGGTGCCGAATGACCGGCTGCCGAAGTAGGGGGCGGCTGGCCGGGCCGGCGCTCGCGCTGCTGCTGGCGGTTTCCTCTTCGAGCCTCGTGCTGGCCCAGGTCGGGCCGCCGGTGCAGCTCGTGCCGCGCGAGCCGGCACCGCAGGCGACGCCGCTGCCGCCGCCGCCGGGCACGGCACCGGCCGCCCCGGCGCCGACCCCGGCCGCGCCGGCGCCGGACCAGCCGCCGGTGCTGGAGGTGGAGCCCGGCGGCATTCAGGTCGGCAAGCTCGCCGCCGTCGATCCCTCCTCGACCGGCACGCTCGACGAGGGCAACGGCGGCCTGCCGAGTTCGCTCTGGCGGGGCACGCCGGCGAGCCTGGTCGATGTGCTGCTGCCGAAGCTTTCCGCCTCCACCTCGCCGGCGCTGCAGTTGCTGGCGCGCCGCCTGCTGCTCAGCACCGCCGCGGTTCCCGCCGGCACGACGGCGGCGGTGCCGAACCTGCTGGCGCTGCGCATCCAGGCGCTCGACCGGCTCGGCCTGGTCGAGGATGCCGGCAAGCTCGCCCAGGCGGCGCCGGGCCAGTTTGCCGATCCCAACTTCATCCTGGCCAGCCGCGACGCCTTCTGGCTCAGCGGCAATACCAAGGCGGCCTGCGGCCGGCTGAACCAGCAGGCCGACGCGGCGCGCGATCAGGCCTGGGCCAAGGCCAGCGCCTTCTGCCACGCGCTGGTCGGCGAGCACGAGGCGGCCTCGATCTCCGCCGAGCTGATGCGTGAGCAGAACGTCAGCGACGTGCATTTCTTCGCGCTGTTCGGCGTGGTCAACGGCGAGAGCGACATCAAGCTCGCCAGCCTGCCCGATCCGCCGCCGCTGATCCTGGCCATGCTCAGGGCGAGCAACAAGCCGGTGCCGCCGGACGTGCTGAAGGGCGCGCCGCCCGCCACCTTCGCCGCGGTCGCCGCCATGGGCAATGCCGCGCCGGCGCTGCGTGTCGCCGCCGCCGAGCGCGCCGCGGCCTTCGGCGGCGTCACCCCGGCCGGCCTCGGCAAGCTCTATCTGCAGCAGAGCTTCCCGCCCGAGCTGCTGGCCAAGGCGCCGACCGCCGCCAAGGCGAACAAGGACGGTCTCGGCAATGCCCTGATGTACCAGGCGGTGCAAGCGGAGAAGGTGCCGGCGGCCGAGGCCGAAGCCATCGCCGCCGCCTTCGCCCTGGCCCGCGGCGCCGCGGTGCCGCCGCCGCTCTGGCTGCAGCGGCTCTACGGGCCGATCCTGTTCCGCATCGCGCCGGGGCCGGGCGTGGTGTGGTTCGCCGA
>DATKQA010000111.1:0-3458 GCA_035523835.1 Candidatus Sulfotelmatobacter sp. | reverse complement strand
GCATAGAAGGCGACATAGCCGAGATCGAGCAGCCCGGCGAGGCCGACGACGACGTTCAGCCCCCAGCCCAGCATGATGTAGATGAGCAGCGTGATGCCGAGGTCGACGATGCGGGCGCTGGCGAAGGGCAGGAAGGGCAGCGCCAGCGCGAAGATCGCCACCGCCCAGGCGAGCCAGTATACCCAGGCGCCCCGGCGCCAGCGGCTCGCGGCGGCGCCGGCCGGCGTCTTCTTCCCTCGCCGCGCCAGCAGGCCGCGACCGGCGATCAGCGCCAGGCGGCCGAGGAAGACGGCACCCACGCCGATGGCGACCCAGGACCAGCGCGTCTCGACGATGATGGTGCCGGAGAGATCGACCACATGCAGGCCGATCAGCGGCAGGGCCAGGGCGAGCGCCACGCCGGCGGCCATGGCCGCCTCGGCGAGCGCCGGCAGCGGCCGCGCGCCGGCGGGCGCCCGCGGCGCGGCCGCCGTCACGTCACACCTTCTCTATCTCCGGCCGGCCGAGCAGGCCGGTCGGGCGAAAGATCAGCACCAGCACCAGGACGGAAAAGGCGGCGACGTCCTTGTAGTCGGCGGCGAAATAGGCGGCCCAGAAGACCTCGATCAGACCGATGACCACGCCGCCCAGCATGGCGCCCGGCAGCGAGCCGATCCCGCCGAGCACCGCCGCGGTGAAGGCCTTCAGGCCGGCGCCGAAGCCGATGTAGAAATCGATCACGCCATAGTAGAGCGTCACCATGACGCCGGCGACGGCGGCGAGCGCCGCGCCGATGACGAAGGTCAGCGAGATCGTCCGGTCGACGTTGATGCCGAGCAGCGCCGCCATCACGCGGTCCTGCTCGCAGGCCCGCTGCGCGCGGCCGATCGGCGAGCGGGCGATGAACAGGGTGAGGCCGGCCATCAGCGCGATGGTGGTGAGCACGATGATGATCTGCATGTAGCTGACCTGGACGTTGAAGTCGTCGATGGTCACCAGGTTGATGCCGCCGGGGATTTGCGGCGGCAGCGTCTTCGAGCGGGCGCCCTGTACGAGCTGCACGTAGTTCTGCAACAGGATCGACATGCCGATCGCCGAGATCAGCGGCGCCAGGCGGAACGAGCGCCTGAGCGGCCGGTAGGCCAGCCGCTCCACGGTCCAGCCGTAGACCGAGGTGAAGGTCATGGCGCAGAACAGCACCAGCAGCAGGATCAGCGGCAGCGAGGTCATGCCGAGCTGCTGCAGCAGCAGGAAGGTGATGACGGTGATGAAGGCGCCGATCATGTAGATTTCGCCGTGGGCGAAATTGATCATGCCGATGATGCCGTAGACCATCGTATAGCCGATGGCGATCAGGCCGTAGATGGCGCCGAGCGTGAGCCCGTTGATCAGTTGCTGCAGGAAATACGCCATGTCCGCTTCAGGATCGGCCGGCGCACGGGCGATGCTGCGCGCGCAGACTCACCGCAACTTCCTGCTGACGGCAGCCGGCATCCTCACCTCGTCTTCGCCCCCCGACCTGCGCCGCACGACTTGCCGCCGTCCTCAAGCCGGCGATTCCTACTGCTGGTTCAAGCTTTAGCCATGCGCCGCGCGACCGGCAAGCGGAATCCCGCCGGACTCAGCGCTTGCCGGCCTGTTTTGCCAGCACGTATTGCAGCTTGGCCAGCGCGACCCGCTTCAGTTCGGTGTCGGTGCCGCCGGCCGGGCCGACGATCGAGGCTTCGGTGCCGGTCTTGGCGTCGATCGCCGTCACCTTGACGGAGCGGCCGATCTGCTTGAATTCGAAGAGTACTTCCTGCGGCGGTTCCGCCATGCCCCGCGCCTTGTTCCAGGCCGCTCCCGAGGCGGCACTATAGCACGTCCGGGAGCGCCGGCGCGGCTCGGTTGCCCGGGGCCGAAATCGGGGCTAAGAGAGCGGCGGGACCCGGAGGGAGACACCGATGAATTCGCCCGTCGCTGCCAAGGACCGCGAGGCCGCCGCTTTCCAGTGGGATGATCCGCTCAATCTGGAAAGCCAGCTCGGCGACGACGAGCGCATGATCCGCGACAGCGCCCGCGACTATTGCCAGGGCAAACTCTTGCCGCGCGTGCGCGACATGCATCGCCACGAGACCGTCGACCGCAGCATCTTCCCCGAGATGGGCGCGCTCGGGCTGCTCGGCTCCACCATCCACGGCTATGGCTGCGCCGGGGTCAATTATGTCTGCTACGGGCTGATCGCCCGCGAGGTGGAGCGGGTCGATTCCGGCTTTCGCTCGATGATGAGCGTGCAGTCGAGCCTGGTGATGCACCCGATCAACGCCTATGGCACCGAGGCGCAGCGGCAGAAATACCTGCCGAAGCTGGCACGCGGCGAATGGGTCGGCTGCTTCGGGCTGACCGAGCCCGATCACGGCTCCGATCCGGGCGGCATGCGCACCCGCGCCCGCAAGGTCGGCGGCGGCTATGTGCTGACCGGCGCCAAGATGTGGATCACCAACTCGCCGATCGCCGACGTCATGGTGGTCTGGGCCAAGACGGAGGACGACGTCATCCGCGGCTTCATCCTGGAGCGCGGCATGAAGGGCCTGAGCACGCCGAAGATCGAGGGCAAGTTCTCGCTGCGCGCCTCGGTGACCGGCGAAATCGTCATGGACGACGTGCCGGTGCCGGCGGAGAACCTGCTGCCCAACGTCGCCGGCCTGAAGGGCCCGTTCGGCTGCCTGAACAGCGCCCGCTACGGCATCGCCTGGGGCGCGCTCGGCGCCGCCGAATTCTGCTGGCAGGCGGCGCGGAACTATACGCTGGAGCGCAAGCAGTTCGGCCGGCCGCTGGCCGCCAACCAGCTCATCCAGTTGAAGCTCGCCAACATGCAGACGGAGATCGCGATCGGGCTGCAGGCCTGCATCCAAGTCGGCCGCCTGCGCGACCAGGGCCTGGCAACGCCGGAGATGGTGTCGCTGATCAAGCGAAATTCCTGCGGCAAGGCCCTTGATATCGCCCGCATGGCGCGCGACATGCACGGCGGCAACGGCATTTCCGACGAGTATCACGTGATCCGCCATGTCATGAATCTGGAAGCGGTCAATACCTACGAGGGCACGCACGACGTTCACGCCTTGATCCTCGGCCGGGCGCAGACCGGCATCCAGGCCTTCACCGCCTGAGCGGCAAATAGGCTTCGGCCAGAACCATTTGGCATGGCGCATATGACCGCCCTGCACTCCGTCTTGCCCGCGCCGCCGATCCGGGTATTCTCTGGCACGGTAGTGCGGGGCAACGATTCGACAAACCGTGCGTTGTGGCCTTTAGCGATCGGGCGCCAGGGCCGCGATAATTCGGCTGCACAGCGATAATGGGGTAGCTCAGGTGCGACATGATTGAGGGGGCCTTTCAGCGCGTCATTGGCGTGCGCAGGCGAGATCGACACAGCGACAGGCTGGATATCGATTCCGTGCGCAGCGCCTATCGCCGCCACGCGCCCTATTACGATGCGG
>DATKQA010000110.1:0-4745 GCA_035523835.1 Candidatus Sulfotelmatobacter sp. | reverse complement strand
GTCACCAACGTCACCCCCTGCAGCGCGTCGTCGACGGTCACCGCCAGGTGATAGGAGGTCGGCGTCTCCTTGCGGGCCAGCACCACGTCGCCGAACGGTTCCGGCGTGGCGGCGATGGTGCCCCTGGCGTCGTCCACCCAGGTGAGCGGGCCGGCGGAAGCCGCGGCAGGCAGCGCCTTGCCGAGATCGAGGCGGAGCGCATAGGCCTCGCCGGCGGCCATGCGCCGCTCCGCCGCGGCGCGCGGGATGGCGCGGCAGGTGCCGGGATAGCGCGGCCCGTCGCCGCCGGTCGCCGCCGCCGGATGCGGCGCGCCGGCGCTGCGTGCGATCTCGTCCTGGATCTGCTGGCGGGTGCAGAAGCAGGGATAGAGCAGGCCCCGCGCGCCGAGCCGGTCGAGCGCGGCGGCGTAATCGGCGAAATGCTCCGACTGGCGCCGCACCGGCTGTTCCCATTGCAGGCCGAGCCAGGCCAGGTCCTCGGAGACGGCGGCCTCGAATTCCGGCCGGCAGCGGCTGGCGTCGATGTCCTCGATGCGGAGCAGGAAGCGGCCGTCTGCCGCCTCGCGCGCCGCACGGAAGCCGGCGAGCGCGGAATGGGCGTGCCCGAGATGCAGCAGGCCGGTCGGGCTCGGCGCGAAGCGGGTGACGAGCGGCGTCACGGCCGGCCGCATCACCCCGCGAGGAAGTCGGCGACGGCCGGATAGGCGGCCGGGTCCTGGCTCAGGAACAGATGGCCGCCCTCGAAGAAGCGGAGGCTCGCGCCCTTGATCCGCTGCTGCAGCGCGCGCTGGGTGCTTTCCGGCGCCACGGCATCGTAGCGGCCGGCGAAGATGCCGACGGGGACGGCGAGCTTCGGCAGCCGCTCGTAGCAATCGTGGCTGGCGCGCGCTTCGAGCTGGCGGCGCATGCCCATGGCGATATGCGGATCGGCGGGATCGACCGGCGCGCGCCGCACCAGCATTTCCGCCGCCGCCTTGCGGGCCGCTTCCGGATTGGCCGCGGCCCAGGCGGCGTCGCGCCGCGTGTCCTGCACGCCGATCAGCAATTTCACCCGCGCTTCCGCGTCCATGTCGGCGAGCTTGTGCAGCGGATAGCTGGCTCCGCCGGCGCCGCCCGGCGCGGTGCAGGCCAGCGCCAGCCGCTCGACCTTCTCCGCATGGCGCAGCGCGAATTCCTGCGCCACCATGCCGCCGAAGGAAATGCCGAGCACGCGGGCCGATTTCCAGCCCACCGCGTCCATCAGGCCGGCGGCGTCATCGGCATAGTCGGCCATGCTGTAGGGCTTGTCCGGCTTGCCCGACTGGCCGAGGCCGCGCTGGTCGTAGGCCAGCGTGGTGAAGCGGCTCGGCAGCAGGCTGTCGAAGATGCCGGGCTTGCGGCGCAGATCGCCGTTGGTGCCGGTGATGACGAAGAGCTTCGGCCCCTGGCCCTGAAGCTGGTAGTGGATCTGAATGTCGCGGACCTGGACGAAGGGCATGCGCTATCCTCCCTGAACGCTCCATATTAGGACGCGGCGGTCGGAATGCTAAGGGGGCGGCATGGACGCGGTGGTTGACGGCGCTGCGGCCGCGGCGGAACTGAAACGGGCGTTGCGCAGCATCGCTCGTGCGGATGCCGACATGGCGCGGGCGATCAAGCTGGCCGGGCCGCTGCCCGACCGGGCCCGGCCGCCGGGCTTCATCACGCTGCTCCGCTCGATCTGCTTCCAGCAGCTTTCGCTCGCCTCGGCCGGCGCCATCTGGGCCCGGCTCGAGGCGGCGGTCGATCCGCTCACCCCGGCGGCGCTCCTGGCGCTGGAGGAGGCGGCGATGCGCGGCTTTGGCTTCAGCGGGCCGAAGGTGCGCTATGCCCGGCACCTGGCCGAGGCCATTCACCTCGGCCAGCTCGACCTCGATGGGCTGCACGCGCTGGAGGATGAGTTGGCGCTCGCCGAACTCTGCAAGATCAAGGGCATCGGCCGTTGGACGGCGGAGGTCTATCTCTTGTTCGCGCTCGGCCGCGCCGATATCTTCCCGGCCGACGACCTGGCCTTGCAGGTGGCCATGCAGCGGGTGAAGCGGCTGCGCAAGCGGCCCGACCGCAAGCGCATGCTGAAGCTGGCCGAACCCTGGCGGCCCTACCGCGGGGTCGGCGCCCGCGTGCTCTGGCACTATTACCGCACGGTGAAGGCGGGCTCGGCCGGCGGCGTCGGCTGATCGCCGCCACCGCCCGGCAGCGGAAAGCCGAGCCGCCGGGTGATGCCGATGTTTTCCAGGAACACCTCGTCGTGACTCGCCACCAGGAGCGCCCCGTCATAGGCGCGGAGGCCGGCTTCGACCGCCGCGATGGAATCGATGTCCAGATGATTGGTCGGCTCGTCGAGAACGAGCAGCGCCGGCGGCCGCGTGCCGCCGAGGCTGCAGGCCAGCCCGGCCCGCAGCATCTGCCCGCCGCTCAGGCTGGCGACATCCTGCAGCGCCGCTTCGGCGCGGAACATGAAGCGGGCCAGCGCGGCACGGCAGGCGTTCTCGCCCGCCTGCGGGTTCAGGCGGCGGAAATTGTCGCGGATCGAGCGACGCGGATCGAGCAGGCTGACGCGCTGGTCGAGCAGGGCGAAGCCGGCCGCCACCTGCACGCTGCCGCGCCACGGCATCAATTGCCCGGTGACCAGGGCGAGGAAGGTGGTCTTGCCGGCGCCGTTCGGCCCGGTGAGAGCGATGCGCTCCGGCCCGATGATGCTGAGTGACAGGCCGCTGATCACGGCCCGCTCCGGCGCGTAGCCGGCCGTCACCGCGTCGAGCCGCAGCACCATCCTGCCGGCGGGCAGGCCGGTCGGCGCCAGCGCGACCGACAGCGGCTGCAGGATGTCGATGCGGGCGCGCGCCGCGGCGGCATCGGCCAGCGCCTGGTTCTGCCGGCGCTCGGCCATGCGGGCATTCTCGCCGCCCGTCTTCTCGCTGCGGTCCTTCTGCCGGCCCAATTCGATCCGCGGCGCATCACCCTTGGCGCGCTGCTTGCGGCCGGCGCGATCCTTGCGCGCCTTGCGTTCGACCGCCGCCTGTGCCCGCTCGGCGATATCGGCGACACGCTTTTCCGCGTCGGCCAGGTCATGGCGTGCCGCCGCCAGCTCGAGCGCCTTGCGCTCGCGGTAGGCGCGCCAGTTGCCGCCATAGCGGGCGGCGCCCAGCGGCGTCAGCTCGACGATGGCGTCCATGGTGTCGAGCAATTCGCGGTCGTGGCTGACCACCACGGCGCCGGCGCGCCAGTTCGCCAGCAGCGCGATCACGGCCGCGCGGCCGCCGCGGTCGAGATCGTTGGTCGGCTCGTCCAGCAGCAGGAAGTCCGGCTCGGCGAAGACGAGGGCGGCGAGGCGGGCCCGCGTGCGCTGGCCGCCCGAGAGCGCCGCGAGCGGCGTTGCCGGTTCCGCCGCGAGACCGAGCCGGCCGAGCGCCGCGGCGATGCGCGCTTCCAGGGTCCAGTCCACGGCGGCCAGGTCGCCGGCATCCGCATCGCCATCTTCCGCCCGGCGCAGCAGGCGAAGCCCCTCGCGTGCGCCGAACAGGTCGGCGATGGTTTCCGCCGGCTGCACCTGCACTGCCTGGCGCAGCAGGCCGAGCCGCCCGGCGGCCGCGACGCTGCCGGCCTGCGGCGCCAGTTCGCCGGCGATCAGCCTGAGCAGCGTGGTCTTGCCGGCGCCGTTGCGGCCGACGAGGCCGGTCCGGCCGGCGGCGAAACTCAGATCGAGCTGGGAAAAAAGCGTACGGCCGTCAGGCGCGGACCAGGCGACGTTGGCAAGCGTGATGGAGGCAGGCATGGCTTTCCCCGAGGGCAAGGCGAGCGGGCATTGCGGTCGGGTGGCGATCCATGGCTCACATCCGGTTGGAATGACAGAGGCCCGCAAGGTAGGCCGGGACGGCGCGCCGTTCAAGCGCCGCCGCTTCCATCACGGGGTCGCGGCGCCGGCGCCCGGGCACTATGATCGTGCTGGCGTGCGGTCCGGCGGCAGGGGGCGTCCATGGTTGCCAGCGTCAAACTCGATGGTCCCCGCGTGCCGCCGGCGAGCGGCGGGCCGGCCCGGCATCTGGTGGTGCTGCTGCATGGCTACGGCGCCGACGGCAACGACCTGATCGGCCTCGCGCCCTATTGGCAGAGGCTCCTGCCGCATGCCGCCTTCGTGGCGCCGAACGCGCCCGAGCGGGTGCCCGGCTCGCCCTTCGGCTACCAGTGGTTTTCGCTCGGCGCCTACGACCCGAACATGATGCGGCGCGATCCGCGCCATGCCGCCGATACCTATCGCGCCATGCGCTTCGGCGCCGAGGGCGTGGCGGCGACGCTCGACGGCTTCCTCGACGGCGAACTGGCCCGGCTCCGCCTCGGCGGCGACCGGCTGGCCCTGGTCGGCTTCAGCCAGGGCACCATGATGTCGCTCTATGTCGGCCTGCGCCGCCCCGTGGCGCCGGTCTGCATCGTCGGCTTCTCCGGCGCCCTGATCGGCGGCGACCGCCTGGCGGACGAGATCGTCTCGCACCCGCCGGTGCTGCTGATCCACGGCGATGCCGACGACCTCGTGCCGGTCGAGGCCATGTTCGGCGCCGCCCAGGGGCTCGGCGCGGCCGGCGTCGCGGTGCAATGGCATGTCAGCCAGGGCGCCGGCCACACCATCGCCGAGGACGGGCTGGCACTGGCCGGAAGCTTCCTGGCGGACCATATCAAGTAACGCCAGCGGTAGTTATCCCCGCAAGTCACGGCAACATCATGTGGCGTCA
>DATKQA010000109.1:0-5552 GCA_035523835.1 Candidatus Sulfotelmatobacter sp. | reverse complement strand
GTATCCGTCGACGGCGATTTCGAGGTCACCTTCAATCTGAAGCGGCCGCAGCCGGCACTGCTCGCGCTGCTCGCCTCCGGCTACTCGCCGATCTATCCCTGCCATGTCTCGCCGGCCGACATGCGCACCCATCCGATCGGCACGGGACCGTTCAAGTTCGTCGAATTCAAGCAGAACGAATCGATCAAGCTGACGCGCAATCCCGACTATTGGAAGAAGGGCCGGCCCTATCTCGACGGCATCGAATTCACCATCATCCCCAACCGCTCGACCGCGATTCTCGCCTTCGTCGCCGGCAAGTTCGACATGACCTTCCCGACGGAGGTGAACATCCCCCTGCTGAAGGACGTGAAATCGCAGGATCCGAAGGCGGTCTGCGTGGTGGCGCCGACCAATGTCAGCACCAACCTGATCGTCAACCGCGACGCGCCGCCCTTCAACAACGCGGAAATCCGCCGCGCCATGGCGCTGACGCTGGACCGCAAGGCTTTCATCGACATTCTGTTCGAGGGCCAGGGCGATATCGGCGGTGCCATGCTGCCGCGGCCGGAAGGCATATGGGGCCTGCCGCCGGAGATCATGAAGACCATCCCGGGCTACGGCGGCGACGTGAAGCAGAACCGCGCCGAAGCCCGCAAGATCATGCAAGCGCAGGGCTACGGCCCGGACAAGCGGCTCAAGGTCAAGGTTTCGACCCGCAACATCCCGGTCTATCGCGATCCCGCCGTCATCCTGATCGACCAGCTCAAGGAGATCTATATCGACGGCGAGCTCGACGTGGTGGAAACCGCCAACTGGTTCGCCAAGGTGGCGCGCAAGGACTATATGGTCGGGCTCAACCTCACCGGCAACGCGGTCGACGATCCCGATCAGGCCTTCTACGAGAACTATGCCTGCGGTTCGGAGCGCAACTACACCAACTATTGCAACAAGGAGCTGGAGAAGCTGTTCGACCGGCAATCGATGGAGACCGACCAGACGAAGCGCCGGCAGATGGTGTGGGATATCGACAAGAAGCTGCAGGAAGACGTCGCCCGGCCGATCATCTATTACGCCCGCGCCGGCACCTGCTGGCAGCCCTATGTCAAAGGCGTCACCGTCATGGTCAACAGCTCCTACAACGGCTATCGCTACGAGGATGTGTGGCTCGACAAGTGATGCGCCGCGCCGACCGCGCCATCGGCATGCCCGCGCGGGCCGGCCTCGCGTGAGCAGAGCGGCGTCTTGACCGCCTATATCGTCCGGCGCTTCCTGTTGATGCTGCTGACCTTGTTCGGCATCTCGGTCATCATCTTCGTGCTGCTGCGGCTGGTGCCGGGCAATATCGTCGACATCCTGTTCGATGCCGCCGGATTCATCGACCCGAAGGACAAGCTCAGGATCGAGGCCGACCTCGGCCTCGACAAGCCACTCGTCATGCAGTACCTCGCCTGGATCGGCGGCATGGTGCGCGGCGATTTCGGCTATTCCTACATCTCCGACCAGCCGGTTCTGGCGGTGATCCTGCCGCGCGTTCCGATCACCGCGAAGCTCGCCGGCCTCGCGCTCTGCTTCTCGGTGCTGTTCGGCGTGCCGCTCGGCGTCATCAGCGCCGTGCGCCAGGACAGCCGCCTCGACTATTTCCTGCGCGTGATCTCGCTGAGCGGCCTCAGCATGCCGGCCTTCTGGCTCGGCCTCCTGATCCTGATGGCCTTCGTCGCCCGCTTCGGCACCATCCCGATCTATAGCGAACAGCCACAAAGCCTGTGGGACGCGCTGATCATGTACAGCGTGCCGGCGGCCGCCGTCGGCTTCCGCTCCTCGGCACTGGTCATGCGGCTGACCCGTTCCTCGATGCTGGAGGTGCTGCGCCAGGACTATATCCGCACCGCGCGCTCGAAGGGTGCCTCGGAAGTCTCGGTCAACTATCACCATGCGCTCCGCAATGCCATCCTGCCGGTGATCACCGTCATCGGCATCGAGGCGGCCTTCCTGATCGGCGGGCTGATCGTCACCGAAACCGTGTTCAACATCCCCGGCGTGGCGCGCTTCCTGGTCGAAGCCATCCGCACGCGGGACTATCCGATCGTGCAGAATCTGGTGATGGTGATCGCCGTCGTCGTCGTCGTGGTGAACTTCGCCGTCGACATGGCCTATGCGGCGTTGGACCCGCGCATCAAATACTCGGACTAGCGAGCAGGCTTGCCGGCGGAGCGTCATGGCGGATAGCGTCGATTTCAGGACGGAACCGGACCGGTCCGGCGCCTTCGTCGAAGGGCGCTGGAGCACGGCGCTCTATCTCGCCCGCCGCCATCCGCTCGGCACCATCGGCGCGGCGATCATGGCGGTCTTCGTCTTCGCCGCGGTCTTTGCCGGCTTCATCGCGCCCTATGACCCGCTCGCCGTCAATGCCTCGCTCTCGCTGGCGCACCCGAGCGCGGCGCACTGGATGGGCGCCGACAGCTTCGGCCGCGACGTCTATAGCCGCATCGTCTACGGCGCCCGCATCTCGCTCGCCGTCGGCATCGGCTCGACCCTGCTCGGCGCCGGCATCGGCGTCGCGATCGGGCTCGCCTCAGGCTACCTTGCGGGCTGGGTCGACCTGGTGGTGCAGCGCCTGATCGACATCCTGCAGGCGCTGCCGCTCCTGGTCCTGGCGCTGGTGATGTCGGCCGCTCTCGGCCCTTCGCTCAAGAACACCGTCCTCGCCATCGCCATCCCGCTCATTCCCTACGTCGCCCGGGTGATCCGCGCCAATACCCTGGCGCTCCGCGAGCTGCCTTTCGTGGAATCGGCCAAGGCGATCGGCATGAGCGAGATGCGTATCGCCATCCGCCATATCCTGCCCAATACCCTGGCGCCTTTGATCGTGCTGGCGACGGCGCAGCTCGGCTCGGCGATCCTGACCGAGGCCTCGCTCTCCTTTCTCGGCCTCGGCGTGCCGGAACCGCACCCGTCCTGGGGGCGCATGCTGTCGGAATCGGCGGCCGAGTATGTGCGCACCGCGCCGTGGCTGGTGATCTATCCCGGCATCGCCATAAGCCTGATGGTATTCGGCACCAATCTGCTCGGCGACGCGCTGCGCGACATTCTCGATCCACGGCAACGCAGCATATGAACCCGCCGGCCGCCAGCGACACGGTGCTCGAGGTCGAAGGGCTGCAGACCTTCTTCTTCACCCGCCGCGGCGTGGTGAAGGCGGTGGACGACGTGTCCTTCGCGCTCCGGCGCGGCGAGACCTTGGCCGTGGTCGGCGAAAGCGGCTGCGGCAAGAGCATGACCGCGCTTTCCATCATGCGCCTGGTGCCCGATCCGCCCGGCCGCATCGTCGGCGGCACCGTCCGGCTCGAGGGGCGGGATCTTTTGACGCTCGACGACGCGGCCATGCGCGACATCCGCGGCAATCGCATCTCCATGATCTTCCAGGAGCCGATGACCTCGCTCAATCCGGTGCTGACCATCGGCGCGCAGGTCGGCGAAGCGGTTCGGCTGCACCAGAATCTCGCCAAGTCGGCGGTGCGCGACAAGGCTATCGAGATGCTGCGGCTGGTGAAGATCCCGGAACCGGTCCAGCGGGCGAAGGAATATCCGCATCAACTGTCCGGCGGCATGCGCCAACGATCGATGATCGCCATGGCGCTGGCCTGCCAGCCGGCGGTGCTGATCGCCGACGAACCGACCACCGCGCTCGACGTCACCATCCAGGCGCAGATAATCGATCTGATCCTGGATCTGCAGGCGAGCCTCGGCACCGCGCTGATGCTGATCACCCACGATCTCGGCGTCGTCGCCGAAACGGCGCAGCGCGTCATCGTCATGTACGCCGGCCGCAAGGTGGAAGAGGCCGAGGTGCAATCGCTGTTCGCGGCGCCGCTGCATCCCTATACCGGCGGCTTGATGGCCTCCATCCCGCGCCTGCCGACCATGCGCGGCGCCGTGCCGGCGAACGCGCGGCTGCAGGAAATTCCCGGCATGGTGCCGGCGCTGGACAACCTGCCCGGCGGCTGCACCTTCGCGCCGCGCTGCGCCTTCGCCGACGAGCAATGCCGCGCGCACTATCCGCCCTATGTGGAAAAGCGGCCCGGCCATTGGGCCGCCTGCTGGCATTCGGAGCGGCTCCATGGCTGAAACCCCGGTGCTGGAGGTCAGCGGCCTGCGCAAGCACTATCCGGTGCGCCGCGGGCTGCTGCGCCGCGCCGTCGGCAAGGTCTTTGCCGTGGACGGCGTGAGCTTTGCGATCGCTGCCGGCGAAACCCTCGGGCTGGTCGGCGAGAGCGGCTGCGGCAAATCCACCGTCGCCCGCGTGGTGCTGCGGCTGGTCGAGCCGACGAATGGCGCCATCCGGCTCAACGGCCGCGACATCACCCGCCTCGGCAAGGCGGCACTGCGCCCGCACCGTCGTGCCATGCAGATCATCTTCCAGGACCCCTTCGCCTCGCTCAATCCGCGCATGACCGCCGGCGACATCGTCGGCGAGCCGCTGTCGATCCATGGCATCGCCCGGGGCCGGCAGAAGACCGAGCGGGTCGCCGAATTGTTCCGTCAGGTCGGCCTCCGCCCGCAGCAGATGCGCAGCTACCCGCACGAATTTTCCGGCGGCCAGCGCCAGCGCATCTGCATCGCCCGCGCGCTCGCCCTGAACCCGCAAGTCATCGTCGCCGACGAGCCGGTTTCCGCGCTCGACGTATCCATCCAGGCCCAGGTGGTCAACCTGATGATGGATCTGCAGCGGGAACAGCGGCTCTCCTATCTCTTCATCGCGCACGATCTTGCCGTGGTGGAGCACATCAGCCATCGCATCGCCGTGATGTATCTCGGCAAGATCGTCGAACATGCCGGCAAGGCCGCACTCTTCGGCGGCCCGCTGCATCCCTATACGGAGGCCCTGCTGGCGGCGGTGCCGATACCCGACCCGTCGCTCAAGCGCCGGCGCCGCATCCTGCAGGGCGATGTGCCGAGCCCGATCAATCCGCCGTCCGGCTGCGCCTTCCACACCCGCTGTCCCTATGCCGAGGCGCGCTGCAAGGTGGAGGTGCCGGAACTCAGGGAAGTGCGGCCGGGGCACCAGGTCGCCTGCCATCTTCGCTAGCGCCAACGACGGAGGTCGCCATGCCGGATGCCAATCGAAAGCCGCTGGAGGGCAAGGTCGCGCTCATCACCGGATCCGGCCAGAACATCGGCCGGCGCATCGCCGAGGTGCTGGCGGCCGACGGCGCCACCGTCATCGTCAACGGCCGGCGCGACCGCGCCGCCATCGACAGGGTGGCCGGCGAGATCCGCTCCGCCGGCGGCAGCGCCATGCCCTATCTCGCCGACGTATCCGATGCCGGGCAGGTCGCGGCCATGATCGAGGCCGTCGGCAGGGCGCACGGCGGCATCGACATCGCCGTCAGCAACGCCGGGCTGCGCCGGCAGACGCCGTTCCTGAAAATGGATTTCGCCGAATGGCGCGAGATCCTCTCCGTGGCGCTCGACGGCGCCTTCCTGCTGGCCAAGGCGGTGGTGCCCGGCATGATCGCCCGCGGCGGCGGCGCCTTCGTCGGCATGAGCGGCATTTCGCACCATGCCGGCGC
>DATKQA010000108.1:0-7223 GCA_035523835.1 Candidatus Sulfotelmatobacter sp. | reverse complement strand
AGTCGGCGAGCGACATGTCGACGATCGATAGGACCGAGATGCCGATGCCGGCATTGGAGACCAGCACGTCGAGCCGGCCGTAACGTTTCTCCGCCTCGGCCACCACCTCCGCCCAGCGTGCCTCCTGGGTGACGTCCTGGTGCAGATAGGTCGCCTTGCCGCCCGCTGCCGTGATTCCGGCGACGACATCATTGCCGCGCGCATCGTCGATGTCGGTGGCGACGACGGCGGCGCCTTCCCGCGCCAGGGTTTCCGCGCAGGCCGCGCCGATGCCGGAAGCCGCTCCCGTGACCAGGGCCACCTTGCCCTCGACCTGTCCCATGCCTTCCACTCCCTTTTTCACCGTCGCCGCGCGTCAGGCCTGCAGCAGCAAGTCGCGCGCGGCATTGATCTTACTCGCAAGATAGTTGCTGCCGCCATGATCGGGATGCAGTTTCAGCATCAGGCGGCGGTGCGCCTCGCGAATGGCTTCCGGGCTGGCACCGGGTTCGAGGCCGAGCACCTGCCAGGCTTCGTCGCGTGTCATCCGCGCCCCGGAACCGCCGGCATCGGCACCCTCGCGCCGGCCGCTCGCCTGCGCCTGGTCGCGCCAACCGGGATGGGTCCGGTCGAGATAGGTTTCGAGCAATCGCACCGATTGCGCATCGGCCGCTGCGCATTCGGCCAAAAGCGCCCGCAATTGATCGAAACCGAGCTGGTCGAGGCGCGCGCCGCTGAACTGTCCCGACAGGACCTCGCCGTCGAGCGCACCGCTTGCCTGATCGAGCGTCATGCGAAGCCAGGCCGTTTCGATGGTTGAACTGCTCCTCTGGTGCGGCGTGCCCTTCAGCCAGTCCTTGAACCGATCCAGGCCCGGCAGCCCGCGCGCCAGCCAGTGGCGCAGCAAATAGAGAATGGCGGCGCCGAACGGCACGTCGAGAACGGCACGTCCCGAGGCGGCCAGCACCAGCGCCGCCAGCGCCAGGAGGACCACGGCGGTATAGCGCAGGACGCGGGCAAGGACTTTCGGATCGGTATTGAGAAAGGCCCGTGCGGCGAAAAACAGCAGGCCCAGCAGCACGGCCCCGAGCAGCAGGTAGACCATGAACCCGCTTCCGCCTACTTGAGCTGATGCGTCAGGCGCAGCACGTCGCCGCCGACGCGGTTGGCATAGTCGCTGAGCGCCTTGCGGCCGCCGGCGGCATAGACCGCCACCGCGCGCAGGAGATCGCGCAACGCCTGGGCGCTGCCGGCATCGAACCGCATATAGGCGCCGTTGGTCAGCCGCGCCATCTGCTGGAAGCTTCGCCGCGCGACCGGTTCGTCACCTTCCTGGAAAACGAAGGCCGGCACCCCGAGCAGGCTGAGCTTGCCGGCGAGTTCCGCCAGGACGTCGGCGCTTTCCTCCATGCAGTCGCCGACATAGACCAGCGCGTTGACCCGGGCCTTGCCGGCCTCGGCCAAGGCATGGCGGAGCACGCGGGCGATCTGGGTGGTGCCGCCGAGGCAGGTCACGGCCGTCATCCGGCGCACCATCGCCGGCGAATCCGTCGCCCACGGCAAGGCGCGGAATTCGCCGTGGCCGCGGAAATAGCAGGTCTGGATCGCCAGGCCGCCGACGGCACCCGCTTCGAGAAACATCTCCGCCTGGATGCGGCAGGCCTGGTCCCAAGTCGGCTGCCGGCTTGCCGTGGCGTCGAGCGCGAAGATCAGCCGGCCACCGGCAGTGCCCGCCACCGCCGGCGCCGCCGCGACGCGGCGCAGGAAGGCATCGACCTCCGCCTGTTTCGCCGCCGGAAGCTTGCTGTCGTCCTTCGGCATGCTCGCCTGTCCGCGCCATCCCGGCGCATGAGTGATGCGGCGGATTTTATCACGCCTGCGGCGCCGGCCTGTGCGACAATCCCGCGGTCCTGGGGAGGAGGCAGCATGGCTACCTACCGCATTTTCGGCAGCGAGTTGTCGCCCTATTCGGTCAAGGTCCGTTCCTATTTCCGCTTCAAGGGCCTGCCGCACGAATGGATCCTGCGCGGACCGGCCAACGTGGACCAATTCCGCCGCTATGCCCGCCTGCCGCTGATCCCGCTGGTCGTCACCCCCGATGACAAGGGCTTGCAGGATTCGACCCCGATCATGGAAACGATCGAGGCGAGCCATCCCGAACCGTCGATGCATCCGGCCGATCCGACGCTGCGCTTCCTCTCCGCGCTGCTCGAGGAGTTCGGCGACGAGTGGGGCAACAAATGGATGTTCCACTACCGCTGGTTCTACGAGCCCGATCAGCTATCGGCGGCGGACCGTATCGTGCGCGGCATGATGCCCGGCGCCGGCGAAGCCGAGATAGCCGCCATGGCAAAATCGATCCGCGAGCGGATGGTGCCGCGTCTGAGCTTCGTCGGTTCGTCGCCGGCGACCAAGGAGCCGATCGAGGCGTCGTTCCGCCACACCCTGGAGCTCCTCGAACGCCATCTCGCCGGCCGGCCCTTCCTGTTCGGCACGCGCCCGGTCTTCGCCGACTTCGGCCTGTTCGCGCAGTTCTATCAGGCGCTCACCGACCCGACCGCCGGGGCGCTGATGCGGACGACGGCGCCCGGGGTCGTGGCCTGGACCACGCGCATGCTCGACCCGAAGGCCGAAGGCGGCGTCGAGAGCTGGGACCGGCTGGCGCCGACCTTGCATCCGCTGCTCAAGGATGAGGTCGCCGGCCGGTTCCTGCCCTGGTCGACGGCCAATGCCGCGGCGCTCGCCGCCGGCCAATCGTCATTTTCAGTGACGCTGGCCGGCCAGACCTTCGCGCAGGAACCGCAGAAATATCACGCCCGCTCGCTCGCCGATCTCAAGGCGCGCTATGCCGCGGTGCCGGACCGCAAGCAGCTCGATGCGATCCTGCAGGACGTCGGCTGCCTTGGCTGGCTGCAAGCCTAATCGGCCTCGCCGAGCTCGGGGATCACCCAGAGCGGCGGCTCGCCGCGCGCGACCCGCTGCACATTGTCGAAGGCATTGCGCAGGCGGGCGATGTTGCTCTCGAAGGTCGGCCCGGCGAAATGCGCCGTCAGCACGACGTTCGGCAAGGCGAAGAAGGGATGGTCCGCCGGCGGCGGCTCCGCGGCGAAGACGTCGAGGCCGGCACCTGCCAGCCGGCCGTTGGCCAGCGCGTCATGCAGCGCCTTCTCGTCCACCACCGGCCCCCGGCTGGTATTGATCAGGATCGCGGCCGGTTTCATCGCCGCCAGCTCGGCCGCGCCGATCATGCGCTCGGTGCTGGCATTGAGCGGCACGTGCAGCGACACGATGTCCGAGCTGCGCAGGAGCTCGCGGAACAGGCGGAAACGGACGCCGAGCGCGTCTTCCGCGTCCTCGGTCAGCCGGGCGATGTCGTAATATTGGACCGGCATGCCGAAGGCCTTGGCCAGCCGCGCGGTCTTCTTGCCGATGGTGCCGAGGCCGATGATGCCGAGCGTCTTGCCGTAAAGCTCGTGCACGCGCGGCGCGTCGTTGCCGCGCCAGCGGCCGGCGACCACGTTGGCATGCTGCCAGATCAGCCGGCGCGACACGGCGAGCATCAGCATGAGCGCGTGTTCCGACACGGCGATCGAATTGGCGCCGCCGTTGTTGGCGACCGGCACCCCGGCGCGGCGCGCCGCCGCAATGTCGGCGCGGTCGTAGCCGGCGCTGAGGAGCTGGATCAGCTTCAGCTTCGGTGCCGCGCGATAGAGCGCGTCGTTCACCAGCATGTCGACGAAACCGACGAGATACTCGGCCTCCGCCAGCGCGCCGGCATAGGCCGGGCTGCTCGGCGCGGTGATCCTGACCTCGACATCCGCCGGGGCCATCTCCCGGGCCAGCTCCTGCGCATCGGCCGGCGCGATGAGAACGACCTTCGGTTTCATGCGCTTCTCCCGATCGCCGGCCGGGCCTAGCCAAGCCGGTAGAGTTTGGCGGCATTGTCGCGGGTGACCTTGCGCCGCGTGGCGGCCGGCAGGTGCCCGAGCTCGCGCGCGAGATATTCCTGCGAGTCCGGCCAGATGCCGTCGGGATGCGGATAGTCCGAACCCCACATCACATTGTCCTCGCCGAGCTCGTCGATCAGCATGATGCCGATGCGATCGGTTTGGTAGGTGGCATAGCATTGCCGGTACCAGTACTCGCTCGGCTTCAGCTTCAGCTCGAGGTCCTTGAACTGGTCTTCCCATTCCAGGTCCATGTGATCGAGCACATAGGGTATCCAGCCCAATCCGGCTTCGCCGATCACCACCTTCAGGTTGGGATAGCGCTCCAGCGCGCCGCTGAACATCAGCGACATCAGCATATAGCCCATGTGCATCTGGAAATTGCTGATATGCGCCGCGGCGGCGGCCCGTGCCACCTTCGGCGCCAGCTTGGCATAGTCGGGCGAGCGCCCGCCGATGGTGTGGAAATGCACCGGCAGGCCGGTCTCGTGCGCGATCCGCCACAACGGCTCCCAGAACGGGTCCCAGAGCGGCGTCATGTCGGGCCGGTTGGCGACGTCGAGGCCGCGCATGCCGCGGCGCACCGCCCGCTTCACCTCCGTCACCGCCACGTCCATGTCGTGGTTGGGGATGTTGGCGAGGCCGATCAGCCGCTCGGGACTGGCGCGGCAGAAGTCGGCCAGCCATTCGTTGTAGATACGCAGGACCTCGGCCGATGCCTCGTGATCGTTGAGACGCATGCTGGCGCCGAGGATGCCGTAGATGACTTCCGCCTGCACACCGTCGCGGTCCTGATCCTTCAGGCGCAGCTCGGGCTCGGTGAGGCGGCGGATGCCGTTCCTGCCGTCTTCATAGAGGCCGGTCGAGGCCATCCGGTCGGAACGATGGATCTGCCCCGGCACATATTGGCGGCCGGCCGAACCCATGCCGTTCATCAGCCCGAACTTGGCGCCGTTCCGGCTGACCCATTGCTTGCCGTTGGGGCCGTCGACCACATAGGGCATGCGCTCGCGCAGCGCCGCCGCGGCATTGCCGGTGAAGAGGTCCGGCGGCAACCAGATGAGGTCGATATGGCCATCGGCCGAGATCACGTCGTAGTGCATCAGCGCGTCCCTCCGGCGTCACGTTATATCTGGCATGCTCCAGCCCATGCGTGGACTTCGGCGGAATGTTAGTGCATGCCTCGTCCGGACGCCACGGTCTGCCGGCGGCCCGCCACCGCCAGCCTAACCGCGGTTAGATTTTTCCCGGCGCGCACGCATTAGACCGTTTACCTGCCGATAGTCGGATGCTACAACGCTGCAAACCGACCTATCGGAGTCAGACCACGCTCAACCCGCAGCGTGCTGACGCCTGCGGTAAGGCCGGCCTAGGGGAAACGGCATGCGAAAGCAGCGGGTAACGCAGCAAAGCATCGTGTTCGGCATCTTCGTGGTGCTGTTTGTCGGCTTTTCGCTGTTCCTTCCCGGTTTCTTCAACGCCGACAATATGGTCGCCCTGCTGCAGAACGTGGCGATTCTCGGCATCCTCGGCCTCGGCATGGCCGTGGTGGTACTCGGCCGCGGCATCGATATTTCGCTGGTGGCCTCCCTCGCCGTGCCGCCCGGCCTCATCCTGCAAATGGTGCAGAACGGTTACTCGAACACCGCGGCCTTCGCCGCCGCGATCGCGCTGATGCTGGTCTTCGGCCTGATCAACGGCTGGCTGATCGCCTATGCCGAAGTGCCGTCGCTGTTCACCACCCTGGCCTCCGGCCTGTTCCTTGCCGGCCTCGGCCAGGTCGCCTTTTTCCAGCTCGATGTCGTGCAATGGCCATCGAAGCTGGACAGCTTCGCCTGGCTCGGCCGCGGCGACCTCTGGGGCGTGCCGACCCCGATCATCATGTTCGCGCTGACCACCGTGGTGCTCGGCCTGTTCCTGCGCCGCACGCGGCTCGGCGCCTATATCTATGCCATCGGCGACAATCCCTTCGGCGCACGCACCACGGGCATTCCGACCCGTCCGATTATCGTGCTGCAATATGTCCTCGCGGCCGCGATCGGTGCCTTCGCCGGCATGGTCATGGCGGCTTCGGTCAACAGCATGCCGACGCGGATTTTCAATTCGACGCTGATCTACGACGTCATCCTGGTGGTGGTGCTCGGCGGCATCGGCCTGTCCGGCGGTCGCGGCGGCGTGCTCAACGTCGTCATCGGCACCTTGCTGATCGGCACCATGCTCAACGGCATGACCATTCTCGACGTCTCCTATTCCGGGCAGAACCTGATCAAGGGCGTCATCCTGCTGATCGCCATCCTGACCGATTCGATCCTCAATCCGCGCAACGAGGAAACGGCGCAGCAGGGAGACATCTGACGGCGCCGCGCCGCCGTGCGTCATGTCGCGAGAGTACCGTGCTCATCCAACAGGGAGGAAACAATGCAGAGCAAAATGCGTATCGGTCTGAAAGGCGTGCTGACCGGCCTCGCCATAATCGCCGGCGTCGTCGGCCTGGTGCAGGAAGCCGCGGCCCAGGGCAAGGGTCTCGACGAGCCGTTCCGCGGGCCTTATCGGAAGTCGCTCGAGGGCAAGGTCGTCGCCTACGTGCCCGTCGCCATGAGCTTCGATCTGGCGCAGGGCTGGCTCGAAGGCCTGAAGAAGCGGCTCGAGCCGCTCGGCGTGAAGATCGAGGTGCGCGACCCCAACTGGAGCACCAATGCCGGCGCCCAGGCCATGACCACCCTGATCGGCGAGAAGCCCGACGTGATCATCGCCCATAACCCCGACGTGCAGACCTACGCCCGGCTGCTGCAGAAGGCGGAGGCCGAAGGCATCGACGTCGTGCAGATCAACATGGGATCGAGCTATCGCACCAGCGCCTTCGTCGGCGCCGACTGGATCGAGATCGGCGAGCGCGACACGCAGGCCGTGGTCGATGCCTGCAAGGGCAAATCCAACAAGATCGCCATCATGCAGGGCCAGCTCTCCGCCGCCGCCAGCGCCTATACGCTGAAAGGTGCGGAAAACATCCTCGCCAAGCATCCGGAGGTCAAGGTGGTGTCGAGCCAGGCGGCCGACTGGGATGCCGCCAAAGCCAAGGGCATCGCGCAGACGGTGCTGAAGCAGCATCCTGATCTCTGCGGCATCGTCGGCTTCTGGGACGGCATGGACATCGGCACCGCCGCCGCCATCAAGGAAGCCGGCCTGACCGGCAAGGTGTTTCTCGCCACCTCGGGCGGCGGCGAGCGCAAGGGCGCCTGCGAGCAAGTGAAGAACGGCGCCTTCGACCTCGACCTCAGCTATGACGTCCCGACCCAG
>DATKQA010000107.1:0-5773 GCA_035523835.1 Candidatus Sulfotelmatobacter sp. | reverse complement strand
CGCATGCCGATCAGGTCCTTGGCGTCGAAGGCATAGTGGTCGAAGCTGCCGGTGGTCTTGATGCCGTCCTTGTTGCGGTCGCCCACCAAGTGCACCACGGGGCGGTCGCCGACATAGAGCCAGGCGCCGGGGAAATCGAAGGGCGGCCGGTCGCCGTCCTTCATCCCGAGCACCTCGCTGTAGAACTTGCGCGACCGGTCGACGTCGGCACAGAGCACGGTGATATGGTCCAGGCTGGCCAAGGGCATGATGCATTCCTCCGCTTTGCCCCAGTATAGCCGGCCCTCCCGGAGGATCAAATCGGCGTCACGCCGCACCAGTCGGCGATGAAGAGCGTCATCGACTGGGTGATCTTGCGCACCGATTCCAGATCGACCCGCTCGTCGAAACCATGGATGCTTTCGGCGCGCGGGCCATAGACCAGGGCTGGGATATTGGCGTAGAGGCCGAAGAAGCGCGCGTCGGTGGTGGCGGTGCTGGCCATGCCTTCCAGCGCCTTGCCGCTGAAGGCGAGGGCATGGGCGCGGCCCAGCGCCGCTTCCGCCACCTCGCCGCCGGTCAGCACGTAGCCCTCCGCCTCGAAGCCGTGATAGACGATCTCCGGCGGGTGATTGGCCAGGAAGCGGTTGTCGCGCGAAGCGGTTCGGATCGCCGCCTCGATCTCGCTCTTGGCCATCTCGATGTTCTGCCCGGGATAGAGCGCCACGCGGACGTCGAAGGTGCACCAGGCCGGCACGCTGGACGGCCAGTCGCCGCCCTCGATGCGGCCGACGTTGAGGTTGATCGGATGCTCCATGTCGCGGAAATGCGGCTGCTGCCGGCGGTTCTCGTTCCAGCGCGCCTCGACCCCGTGCAGCGCCTGCATCAGCTCGAAGGCGGCTTCGATGGCGTTGGCGCCGGTGCCGGCATAGGCGACATGCACCGGCACGCCGCGCACCTTGACCTGGAACCACAGCACGCCGACCTGGGCGCGCAGGAAGCCGCCCCACATCGGCTCCGGAATTAGCGCCGCGTCCGCGCGATAGCCGCGGGCGAGGCAGGCAAGTGCGCCGTTGCCGGTGCATTCCTCCTCGACCACCGACTGTATGTTGACGTTGGCGGCCGGCTGCAGCCCGAGGCGGCGCAGCGCGTCCAGCGCATAGAGGCAGGCGGCGAGGCCGGCCTTCATGTCGCCGCCGCCGCGGCCGTAGAGCCAGTTGCCGTCGACCCGTGGGTCGAACGGCGGCGTCGTCCACATGTCGAGCGGGCCGACCGGCACCACGTCGATATGGCCGTTCAGGATCAGGCTGCGGCCCTTGGCGGTGGCGGCGCGGTGGGTGCCGACCACGTTGAAGGCATTGTCGTAGGAGACATGCACCGGCGAGAAGCCGGGCAGGTGCTTGATATCGTCGACATCGACCCGCCAGTGATCGACCGCCAGGCCGCGCTCGCGCATGGCCCGCGCCATGAAATCCTGGGCGGTGTGCTCGGCGCCGCGCACGGAGGGGAACTTCACCAGCTCGCGGGTGAATTCGACCTGATCGTCGAAGCCGCGATCGACGGACCAGAGCAGGCGGCTGACCAGATCGACATCGAGCATGGTGTTTCCGTATGGTATTTGCTGCGGCGTTCGCTTCGAGTGTAGCCAAAAGCCGGCGGCGACGGAACCGCCGCGCGGCGCTCAATCCGTCTCCTGGCGGAACGGCGAGTGCAGGTCGAGCGCCTCGATCTCGCGCGCCACCGCGGCGCGCTCCCGCGCCAGGTAGTCGGCCACCGCGCGGCGGAAGCCGGGGTCGCGAATCCAGTGCACCGAGTAGGTCGTCTTCGGCCGATAGCCGCGGGCAAGCTTGTGCGGGCCTTGCGCGCCGGCCTCCACCCGCGTCAGGCCGTGGGCGATGGCATAGTCGATCGCCTGATAGTAGCAGAGCTCGAAATGCAGGAAGCGGTGCTCCTCGGTGCAGCCCCAGTAGCGGCCGTAGAGGGTATCGCTGCCCTTGAGGTTGAGCGCGCCGGCGATATAGCGGCCGGCGCGGCGTGCCAGGATCAGCACCACCTGTTCGGGCATGACCTGGCCGAGCCGGTGGAAGAAGGCGCGGTTGAGATAGGGCCGGCCCCACTTCCGCCCGCCGGTATCCTGATAGAAGGCGAACATGGCGTCCCAATGCTTGTCGGTGATCGCCGCGCCGGAGACCACCTCCACCTCGATGCCGTTCTCCAGCGCCTCGCGCCGCTCCTTCTTCACCGCCTTGCGCTTGCGGGCGGCGAGGTCGGCGAGGAAATCGTCGAAGGTGCGATAGCCGTCGCTCTCCCAGTGGAACTGCTCGCCGGTCCGCTGCAAGAGGCCGGCCTCGCCGAGAAGGCGCCATTCGGCCTCCGTACAGAAGGTCAGGTGCAGCGAGGAGACCTCCGCCTGGCGCGCCACTTCGAGGCAGCCGGCCAGGAGCGTGCGTGCGGTCGCCTCATAGGGCGCGTCGGGCCGCACCAGCAACCGCCGTCCCGGCACCGGCGTGAAGGGCACGGCGACCTGCAGCTTCGGATAGTAGCGGCCGCCGGCGCGTTCCAGCGCATCGGCCCAGCCGTGGTCGAAGACATATTCGCCCTGCGAATGGTTCTTCAGATACATCGGCACGCAGCCGACCGGCCGCCCGTCGGCATCGTCGAGCACCAGGTGATGCGGCGCCCAGCCGGTGCGCGCGCTGGCCGAGCCGCTCTCCTCCAGCGCCAGCAGGAATTCGTGGCGCAGGAAGGGATTGTCGTCGCCGGCGCAGGCGTTCCAGGCGGCCGCCGGCACGTCCGCCAGCTTGCCGACCAGCCGGAGCGTCACCGTCGCTGCTTCGTCCTTAGCCATGCAGCGGCGGCCGCCAGTTTTCGAAGATGGGATTGTCGGCATGCGCCTTGGCGCGGGCCCATTGCGCGGCGCTCCGCACCGTCCAGCTCAGCACCGGCCGGCCTTCCGCGCGGGCGCGGATGGTGAGCGGCGACGGCAGGTAGCCGACGTCATAAGCGACGAATTGCGGTGCGCCATGGCCGGCTTCGAGCCACGCGGCGAGCTGATGCTGCCCCGGCGCGTCGAGCTCCTTCAATTCGCCGGCCTTGGTGGCGATCTGGCCGCGCGGCAAGTGCGGCGCGTGGCGGCGGAACCATTCCACGACCGCCGGAGCAAAGGATTGCACCGCCACCGGCCCGCGATAGTCCGCCAGCGCCGCCGCCACGCCCGCCTCCAGCGGACCGACGGGATCGTTGCCGTAGTTCTTGAGTTCGATCAGCAGCGGCGCGCGGCCGGCAACGGTCGCGAGGACATCGGCGAGAGTCGGAATGGTCTCCGCCGTGTCATGCAGGTGCATCTGCCGGAGATCGGCGGCGGCCGTTTCGATCACGCGCCCCGGCCGGCCGGCGAGGCGGTCGAGCCGCGCATCGTGGAACACCATGACGGTGTCATCGGCCGACAGCCGGACATCGAGTTCCATGGCGTAGCCGGCATCGGCGGCGGCGCGGAAGGCGGCGAGCGAGTTCTCCGGCACGCCGGCGCCACGCTCGTGCAGGCCGCGATGCGCGACGGGCAGACCGGTCAGCCAGCGCGGCACGGCCACGGCAGCATCCGTCCTGCGTTCAGGCGAGTTCGAAGACGGCGGCGACCTCGACGGCGACGCCGCGGGGCAGGGCGTTGGTGCCGACGGCGACGCGGGCATGACGGCCGGCATCGCCGAACACCTCGACCATCAGGTCGGAGGCGCCGTTCACCACCTGCGGCTGCTGGATGAAATCGTCGCTGCATTGCACGAAACCGTCGAGCTTGACGCAGCGGGCGATGCGGTCGAGGTCGCCGCCGCAGGCCGCCTTGGCCTGGGCGATGATATTGAGGGCGCAGAGCCGCGCCGCCTGCTGGCCCTGCTCGACACTGAGTTCCTTGCCGACACGGCCGACCCATTTGATCTCGCCGTTCCAGATCGGAATCTGGCCGGCGATGAACAGCAGCTTGCCGGCCCGCACCGCCGGCACGTAGTTGGCGGCCGGTGCCGCCGCCTGCGGCAGCTCGATCCCCTTCTGCTGCAGAACCGTCTCGATCCGACCACTCATCGCGCCACTCCTTGCACCGTCTTCGCCGCGACCGCGAAGTCCATCCTAGCAGGCTTCACGCCTCGACATGCAGCGGTATCACATGGCCGGTACGCGGCAGAAGGACGCGCAGCAGCGATGCCGTCATCACCGTGCTCGCCGCCGCCATGATCAACATGGTGAAGATGTGCAGCGGGGTGAAGCCGAGATCGAGGCATGGTGGCCTGCGGGGCGAGTTGAGCGCGGTCGAGAGTTTCACGCCGGCAGCTTCCAGCCGATCCAGTCGCAGAGCGCGCGGCCCATGATCAGTTTCTTGTCCGCCTCCGACAGCCACGGCATCTCCTCGGTGAAATGCGTGACGCACTGCCGCCAGGTGCAGGGCATGCGGGTGATGTCGGTGCCCCAGAACATGCGCTTCGGCCCGAAGGCGTCGAAAATCCGGCGATAGTGCTTGTCCAGGCCCTTGAAGGGATAGCTGTCGTCGGCATAGCCGGGCCCGCCGGTCGCCTTGACCGCGACATTCGGGTATTTCGCCAGCGCCACCAGCTCGGGCATGGTCTGGAAGGCGGCGTCGCCCTTGTGGCCGCGCTTCACGCCGAGATGATCGACGATCAGCTTCAGCGCCGGGTGACGCTCGGCGATGCGGCCGACGAGCGGCAGGAAATCGCCGGCGAGCAGCGCCACCGGCAGGCCGGCGCGTTCCGCCGCCGGCCAAAGCCAATCCATGGTGCCGTCGGTCGGCCAGTTCTTCTGCTCGGGCCGGAGGAAGGTGAAGCGCAGGCCGAGCATGCCGGGACGCGCCTTCCAGCCGTCGATCAGCGTCCGGCTCTCCGGCCGGTCGAGCGCCAGGCGGCCGAGGATGGCGAAGCGGTCGGGATGGGCGCGCGCGGCGTCGATTGCCAGCTCGTTCGAATCCGCGTCCCAGCTCGGCGGATGCAGCAGCGCACCATCGACGCCGGCGGCGTCCATGTCGGCCAGCGCCTGGTCCGCCGCATAGGGCTCGGCGCGGTGCGGCGGCAGGGTCGTACCTTTGGACCAGATGTGGATCTGCGCATCGACGATCAGCATGGGCCTCCCTCGGCACGACAGGCGAGGCGGCCATGCTACGCCGATGTCACCGGCCGGCGCCACCGCCGGCTATGGCCGCCACGGCTTTGTCATGGCATCCTGCCCGCGAACGACGAGCGGGATGGATGCCGGGATGCAGGCGATCGAGCAATATGGCATCGGCCAGCCGGTGCGGCGCAAGGAGGACTTCCGCTTCCTCACCGGCGGCGGCCGTTTCACCGATGACATAAACCTGCCGGGCCAGGCCCATGGCGCGGTGCTGCGCTCGCCGCATGCCCATGCCCGCATCGTCGCGATCGATGGCGCCGCCGCGGCCAAGGCGCCTGGCGTGCTCGGCGTGTTCACCATCGCCGATCTCGATGCCGACGGGCTGGAAGGCCTGCCGGTGCAGGTCGACGTGCCGGGCAAGGGCGGCGAGAAGATGTTCGCGCCGCGCCGGCCGATCCTGGCCCGCGGCGTGGTGCGCTATGTCGGCGACCCCGTCGCCTTCGTCGTCGCCGAAAGCGATGAATTGGCGCGCGACGCCGCCGAGCTGATCGAGGTCGAGTACGAGGCCCTGCCGGCGGTCGCCGATGCCGCCGCGGCCGACCGTCCGGGCGCGGCGCTGCTCTATCCCGAGCATGGCTCCAATCTCTGCGTCCATTGGGAAAGCCATGACGGCACGGCGGCG
>DATKQA010000106.1:0-5176 GCA_035523835.1 Candidatus Sulfotelmatobacter sp. | reverse complement strand
GATCTGGCTGCCGCCGGGCGAGCCGACCGCCAGCACGAACCGGCCATCGCGATCGAGCACGATGGTCGGCGCCATGGAACTGCGCGGCTGCTTGCCGGCCTCGACGCGATTGGCCACCGGCTTGCCGTCGCGCTCTGGCTCGAAGGAGAAATCGGTGAGCTGGTTGTTCAACATGAAGCCATCGACCATGAGCCGCGAGCCGAAACTGTTCTCCACGCTGGTGGTCATGGCCATGGCATTGCCGGCATCGTCGACCGCGTCGAGATGGCTGGTCGACGGCAGGCTGTCGGAAACCTGCGGCGCATCGTCGCCGGCGCGCTCCGGCGGCTCGCCGGCCTCGGCCTTGCCGATGCTGGTTTCCGGATGGATCAAGGCAGAGCGTGCCGCCAGATAGCGGCGATCCAGCAGGCCCGCGACCGGCACCCGGATGAAATCCGGGTCGGCCAGGTAGCGGTCGCGATCGGCAAAGGCGAGTTTCGATGCCTCGGCGATCAGATGCGTCGCGGCGGCCGATTCCGGCTCCAGCGCGCGCAGGTCGAAGCGCTCCAGCAGGCCGAGAATTTCCAGCACGGTGACGCCGCCCGAGGTCGGCGGCGGCGCGCCGCAGATCTGCCATTGCCGATAGGGCCGGCAGAGCGCCGGCTCTTCCTTCGCCTTGTAGGCGGCGAGATCGGCTTCGCTAAGACCGCCGGGATTTGCCGCCCGGCGCACCGTTGCGACCATGTCGTGCGCGATGCGCCCGCTGTAGAAGGCGTCCGGCCCGGCGGCGGCGATGGCGCGGAGCGTTTCCGCCAGGGCAGGATTTTTCAGCACCGTGCCGCTCGCCTTGGCCTGGCCAGCCGCATCGTAGAAATAGCCGCGCGCCGTTTCCGAATGCGGCAGCGCCTTGTCGGCGACCAGCAGCGCGTGCAGCCGCGGCGATATGGCAAAGCCTCGCTCGGCGAGCGCAATCGCTGGCTGGAACAGCTCGGCCCAGGGCAGCTTGCCGTGATCGTGGTGCGCCAGCGCCAGCATGCGCAGCACGCCGGGCGTGCCGACCGAACGGCCGCCGACCACGGCCTGCATGAAAGCGAGCGGCTTGCCGGCGGAATCCAGGAAAAGCCGCGGCGTCGCCGCCGCCGGCGCGGTTTCGCGGCCGTTGTAGGCGGTAACCGCATGGGTCGCCGCATCGTAATAGAGCAGGAAGGCGCCGCCGCCGATGCCGGAGGATTGCGGCTCCACCAGGGTCAGCACCATCTGCGCCGCGATGGCGGCGTCGATCGCGCTGCCGCCGCGGCGCAGCATCGCGCGGCCGGCCTCCGCCGCGTGCGGATTGGCCGCCGCGATCATGTGCCGCGTCGCCGGCGCCGCATCGCCGAACGCCGCGCCGCTCGCACCAGGCGTCAGGAGAAGCAGGAAAAGAAGCGGCAGTTGCAGGAAGCGCATCGGAGGAACCGCAGGCACGGTCGGCGAATCCAGCCTCGCACGTTCCCTCCGATCCGCCTATTCCTATCTCGCCCGGCGAGAGTTTCGCCGACCGCACCCCTCGCGCTGCTATGATTGACCGGCACGTCGCCTCTCGCTAGCCTCGCCCCCCTCATGCTCCGTCCCGGCCCGCGCAATCTCATCACCGACGTTGAAGGCATCCTGGTCGGCAATGCCGAGGACGAGCGGGCCCGCAGCGGCGTCACCGTGGTCCTGCCGGCGGAACCGGCCGTTGCCGCCGTCGATGTCCGCGGCGGCGGTCCAGGCACGCGCGAGACCGAGGCGCTGCATCCGGCCTCGCTGGTGCCCGGTGTCGATGCGGTCGTGCTGAGCGGCGGTTCGGCCTTCGGCCTCGATGCCGCCTCGGGCGTGATGCAGTGGCTCGCCGCGGCCGATCGTGGCTTTCTCGTCGCCGGCTTCCGCGTGCCGATCGTGCCGGCGGCGATTCTTTTCGATCTCGCCAACGGCGGCGACAAGCGCTGGGGCCGCGAGCCGCCCTATCGGCGGCTTGGCGAGGCGGCGGTGGCACAGGCGGCGGCGGACTTTGCACTCGGCAACGCCGGCGCCGGCCTCGGCGCCTCCGCCGGCCGCATCAAGGGCGGGCTCGGCAGCGTGTCCGCCGTCGGCGACGACGGCTGGCAGATCGGCGCACTGATTGCCGCCAACCCGGCCGGCTCGGTGCTCGTCCCGGGCACGAAGACATTGTGGGGCGCGCCGTTCGAGCAGGCCGGCGAGCTCGGCGGCGCCGGTGCTCTGCCGGGCGAGGCGCCGGTCGATCTCGACCTGCCGCCGGAGGGGCGCATCGGCGGCCATACCTGCATCGGCGTGGTGGCGACCAATCTCGCGCTCGGCAAGGCCGATGCGCTCCGCGTCGCCATCATGGCCCACGACGGCCTGGCCCGTGCGGTTCGCCCGGTGCATACGCCGATGGACGGTGATACGCTTTTCGTGCTGTCGACGGCACGGTTGCCGCTACCGGAACCGAAGCCGCTGGCGCTGGCCCGCCTCGGCCATATTGCCGCGGATTGCGTGACGCGTGCCCTGGCACGCGGCGTCTATGCCGCGGAGGGGTTGGGCGACCGGCCCGGCTATCGTTCGCTGGCCGCCGGCATCTGATTGTAGAGGAGCGAAAGGACAAGCTCGATGAAAAGGTTTCTGATCGCGCTCGCAGTGGTCGTCGTCATCGCCGTCGCCGTGTTCTTCGTGACGCGCGAAAAGACGGCGCCGCCGGCCAAGACCGATGTCGTCATCGGCATGACTTTGGAGCCGCCGGGGCTCGATCCCACCACCGGCGCCGCCGCGGCGATCGGCGAGATCACCCACGACAACATCTACGAGGGCCTGACCAAGATCAACGAGAACGGCTCGGTTTCGCCGCTGCTGGCCGAGAGCTGGCAGATCTCGCCCGATCTGAAGACCTACACCTTCCATCTGGTGAAGGGCGTGAAGTTCCAGGACGGCGAGCCTTTCAGCTCGGCCGACGTGAAATTCTCCTTCGAGCGCAACGCGGCGGAAGGCAGCACCAACAAGCGCAAGGCGACCTTCGCCAATTTCGACAAGATCGAAACGCCTGATGCCAATACCGTCGTCATCACGCTCAAGAAGACCAATCCCGACCTCCTGTTCAATCTCGGCGAAAATACCGCCGTCATCGTCGATCCCAAGAGCGCCGCCGGCAATGCCACGCATCCGATCGGGACCGGCCCGTTCAAGTTCGACAACTGGGTGAAGGGTTCCTCGGTGACCCTGGTCAAGTGGGATGGCTATCGCAACGCCGCGGCGATCAAGCTCACCAAGGTGACTTTCCGCATCATCAACGATCCGGCGGCCCAGGTCGCGGCCTTGCTCGCCGGCGACGTCGACGCCATTCCGCGCTTCGGCGCCTCGGAAAGCCTCGGCCAGTTCCAGAAGGATCCGCGCTTCACCGTCACCGTCGGCACCACCGAGGGCAAGACCATCATCGCCATCAACAACAAGCGCAAGCCGCTCGACGATGTGCGGGTGCGCCGCGCCATCGCCTATGCCATCGACCGCAAGGCCATCATCGATGGCGCGATGAACGGCTTCGGCACCCCGATCGGCAGCCACTTTCCGCCGCATGAGCAGGGCTATGTCGATCTCACCGGCATGTATCCCTACAACCCGGAGAAGGCCAAGGAGCTGTTGAAGGAGGCGGGCGTGCAGACGCCGCTGGAGCTGACCTTGAAGCTGCCGCCGCCGGCCTATGCCCGCCGCGGCGGCGAGATCGTGGCGGCGGAGCTGGCCAAGGTCGGCATCGACGCCAAGATCGAAAACGTCGAATGGGCGCAGTGGCTCGACGGCGTCTACAAGAACAAGAACTACGACCTGACCATGATCGCCCATGTCGAGCCGGTCGATCTGATGATCTATGCCGACCCGAACTACTATTTCCAGTACGATTCGCCGAAGTTCCGCGCGATCATGGACAAGGCGGGATCGACCACCGATCAGGCCGAGCGGCTTAAGTATCTCGGCGATGCGCAGCGCCAGCTCGCCGAGGATGCGGTCAATGCCTTCCTCTTCGTGCTGCCGCAGATCACGGTGGCCAAGGCGGGGCTGGTCGGCCTGTGGAAGAGCTCGCCGATCTTCGTCAACGACATGTCGACGGTCCATTGGAAGCAGCCGGGAAGCTGACCGGTACACGGCTTCGTCGCCCCTGCGTCCCGCGGGGCGACGACCGTGGCTTAGCCGACGCGTCGCCGCTCAGCGCACGAAGATCTGCACTTCGTTGGTGGCGACCTGCGCGCTGGTGGTGGCGGAGAGGTTCACCCGTTCCGGCGGCAGGCCCATGTCGGTCAGGGTGCGCAGCACCCGCTCGGCATTGCGCCGCGACTGGCTCTGGTTGATCGCCGACTGGCCGGCATTGCCCTGACCGGAGGCCACGGCGACCAGGTCGAATTGCGCCTGCGGGCGCCGCTCCAAGGCCTTGGAGACGGCGGTATAGAGCGCCTGCTGATAGGGCACATCGGCACGGTCGAAGCGGATCACCACCAGCGGTTCGCGATTCTCGATGGCGAAGCTCTTGCGTCCGCTGTTCGTCGGCGGCGGAGCCAGGGCGGCCAGCGGCGCCGGCTGATAGGCGCGGTTGGCGAGGCTCACGCCGTAGATCTCGCCGTTCTTGATCGAGAGCGCGAGCGTGGTGAGATTGGAGCGCTCGTTGCCGACATAGGTAGTCTGGCGCGAAATATCGTCCGACAGTTCGTGCAGCAGGCGGTCGATCAGCACCACGGTGCGATTGGTCTCGTCCTCCAGGATGGCGAGCTGGCGATGGTCTTCGTCGATGGCGCCGGAAAGACCATAGGTGGCGCGCGCCGATTCCAGCAGGTAGGCGGAGAGGCCGGCGTCGGCCGCGACCTCATTGGCCAGGCTGTTCATGGCCGCGATGTCGGCGGACATCTTGTCGAGTTCCGCCTGCGCCTGGTTCCACTGGCTGACCAGCACCGGGTTGCCCGGCGTCGTGCCGAGCTGCAGCCGGGTGGTGATGGCGGCGACCAGGCCGTGGTAGCGCTCGGAATCCTGTGTCGTGGCGTCGCGAATCTGCTGTAGCTGCGAGTTGCGCTGGTTGATGACCTGCTCGAGCTGCGCCAGTTCGCCGCGCAGCCCCTGCACCTTCTGGCCGACAAAGGTCCCGGTCGGCTGGCCCGGGGTCACCGGGGTCGGCACGAACTGGCTGGTGCCGAGCTGCGGCGGG
>DATKQA010000105.1:0-6625 GCA_035523835.1 Candidatus Sulfotelmatobacter sp. | reverse complement strand
CGAAGTCACCGATCCCACCGCCTATGAGGAATATCGCAGGGGCGTGCTCGCGACCGTGACCAAGCACGGCGGCAAGTTCCTGGTTCGCGGCGGCGCCGTGCAGCGCCTCGAAGGCAACCGGGACTGGAACCGCGTGGTCGTGCTGGAATTCGCCAGCGCCGCCGCCGCCAAGACCTGGTACGAATCGCCGGAATACCAGCCGCTCGCCAAGCTTCGTCAGGGCGCTTCGAATTCCAATCTGATCATCGTCGAAGGCGCCTGAGCGCTCGCGGCGCCGCCGGCGCGCCGCATCGGTTCAGTCCGCCGGCAGAACGCGCGCGGCGGCCGGTTTCGGCAACAGCAGCCACCAGCGTCCGGGTTGCTTCATGTGGCCGGCCGTCTCGGCCGCCTCGGGTCCGAAGCCCCAGAACACATCGCCGCGCACCGGGCCGCGGATGGCGCCGCCGGTATCCTGCGCCAGCATCAGGCGGCGGAGCGGCGCGCCGGCAGCGCCGGGCAGGGTGGTGTCCAGCCACAGCGGCACGCCATAGGGGATGTAGCGATGATCGACGGCGAGGCTGCGGCCGGGCGTCAGCGCCACGCCCTCGGCGCCGATGGCTTGGCCGCCCTTGATCTCGCGGAAGAAGACATAGGAGGGATTTTCCTCCATCACCCGGCGCGCCTCCGCGGGGTGCGCCAGCAGCCATTGGCGGATCGACTGCATCGATACGGCCTTGGCGTCGAGCGCGCCGCGCTCCACCAGCTTGCGGCCGATCGGCACATAGGGATAGCCGTTCTGCGCCACATAGCCGATCTCGACCGTGCTGCCGTCTTCCAGGCGAACCCGGCCGGAGCCCTGGATATCGACGAAGAAGGCGTCGATGGGATCGTCCACCCAGAACAGTTCCAGCCCCTTGCCGCTCAACGCGCCCTGGTCGATCTCGGCGCGGGTCTCATAGGGCTTGAGCTGGCCGTCGACGACGCGGCCGGCAATGCGCGCGCCGTGCAGATCGTCGCGGAACAGGCCGAGGTCGACCATGACCAGATCCGGCGGCCGCCGATAGAGCGGCACGGTATAGCGCCCGCCGGGCGTACGGCTGCCGTTGAGCGATACTTCGAAATAGCCGGTGAAGAGGCCGTTCGGCCGCGCCTGGTTCCGTGCCGCCACCGGCTGGAAATATTGCTCGAAGAAGTGGCGCGCCGCCGCATCGTCGCCAGGCGCCAGGGCCGCCGCCGCCGCGCATATCGGCCGCCAGTCGCCGGCAAGCCCGGCCAGGCCGAGGTCACGCTCCGGCGGCTCCCGCTTGAGCGGTGCACAGGAGCGCAGCAGCGCCGGCACGGCGTCGGCCAGATGATCGGCCTCCCAGCCGGGCAATTCGGCGAAGCTCGCGGCCTGCAGAACCAGCCGATCCGGCAACGGCGGCCGATGCTGCCACCACCAGACCAGTCCAGCGGCGACCGCCATGAGGGCGACGGCCCCCGCGGCGAGCGCCGCGCGCGTCCGGTTCACCGCGTCACCGGTTCAGGACGGCGTGCTGGTGGCTGCCAGAAACCAGTTCGGATCGCTCGAGCGGATGTCGCGGGCAAAACTCCAGATATCGGTGACTTCGTCGACGGCGCCGGCGTTGCCGGCGACCACCTTGTTGTCCGTGTCATAGGTGGCATTGATCAGTTCGGAGACGAATTTTACCGTGACCTCGGCGGTACGGCCCTTGAGTTCGGCTTCCAGCAGATCGACCCGCTTTATCCCGACCAGCCGTGTCTCCAGCCGCTGCCCGGCCGCCTTGCGCTGTTCGATGGCGCGCCGGAAGTTGTCGAAGACCTCCTGGTTCAGCAGCGGCTTCAAGGTGGCAAGGTCGCCCGCGGCAAAGGCCGTCACGATCATCTCGTAGGCCGCTTTCGCGCCGGAGATGAAATCGTTCACGTCGAACTTGGGATCGGCCAGCTTGATCTGGCGCAGGCCGGCCCCGGCCGGCCCGCTCGGTGCGGCCGGCTCCGCCACGTCGGGGCGGCGACTGCGGTCCGGCAAGGCGACGATCTTGTCCTCTTCCGGTCCCGGACGCACCGGCGGCGCCGGACGCGGCGGCTCGTTGCCGGTGCGCCTGCCGAGCACGCTGCGCAGCCGCAGGATGATGAAGCCCGCGACCATGGCCAGCAGGATGATCTCAAGAACGTAATTTCCGTCGCTCATCGTCCGTCATCGCTCCTTCGGCGCTGCGGCCGGCGCAGCGCGGAGCCAGTGCGGCAAGGATCAGCCTAGCGGCTCGCCCGGCCCGGGTCCAGCCGGCTTTCGCCGCCGGCGCCGTTCAGGCCTGCGCCACCGTCTGCGGCGCCGCCGCCTTGTGCCGCTGGAAAAGCTGCATGAAATCGATCGGCTCCATCATCAGCGGCGGAAAGCCGCCGTCACGGGTGGCATCGGCGATCACCCGGCGCGCGAAAGGAAACAGCAGGCGCGGACATTCGATGAGCAACACCGGTTCAAGCTGCTCCTGCAAAATGTTCTGCAGGGTGAAGACACCGGCATAAAGCAGCTCGATCACGAAGGCGACGGCCTCGCCCTGCTTCGCCGTTGCCGTAATACGCAACGCCACCTCGTAGACGTTCTGCGCGATGCCGCGCCCCTGCACGTCGACGTTGACCTCGATCTGCGGTCGCGTCTGCGTCGGCACCAGGCTCTGCGGCGCGTTCGGATTCTCGAACGACAGGTCCTTCACATACTGGGCGTTGATGGCGATTCCCGGCGCACCGCCGGCCTGGCCGAGTGCCGCATTATCGCCGGCGCCGTTGGTCGCCTCGCTGGTCATGCTGTTCTCCGCTTACGTCGGCAGTGGCTAGCACGGATAACCCCGCCGCACAACCGCCGGCGGCCCGCTCTCGCCGTGCGCGGCCGGCGCTCAGGCCAGCAGCCAGATCGGTTCCTTCAGGTATTGTTGGAGGAAGGCCGCATGGGCGGCGAGCTCCGCCTCGCTCGGCGCGTGCGGGCGCACCGGGCGCGCCGTCTGGACCGGCACCTCGGCCGCCGCCTGGATTTCGCGGGCCAGTGCCAGTCCCGGCTGCCGGCCGCCGATGAGTTCCAGGTAGATCTCGGCCAGAAGTTCCGCGTCGAGCAGGGCGCCGTGCTTGGTTCGGGCCGAATTGTCGATGCCGAAGCGGCGACAAAGCGCATCCAGGCTGGCCTGGGCGCCGGGAAATTTCATCCGCGCCATGCGCACGGTATCGACCGCGCGCACCGCCGGTATGGCCGGCCGACCCAGGCGGCTGAGCTCGGCATTGATGAAGCGCATGTCGAACTCGGCGTTGTGAATCACCAGCGGCGCATCGCCGATGAATGCCAGAAACCGCTCGGCAATCAGGTCGAAAGTGGGATGCGCGGCCAGGAATTCCGTCGACAGCCCGTGAATCTCGAAGGCGCCGGTCGGCATGTCGCGATCCGGATTCACATAGGTGTGGAAGTGCCGGCCGGTGGCGATGTGATTGACCAGCTCGATGCAGCCGATTTCGACGATGCGATGACCTGCCGCCGGGTCGAGACCCGTGGTCTCGGTATCGAGCACGATTTCCCGCATGGCTACTCCCTGCGCCGGCGCGGCCGGCGCCCGCCCTTGGCCGCCATAGTGACGATGCGGCGCACCCGCTGCAAGGCGGCATGCTTGCCCAGTCCCGTCGGAACGACGAAGTCGGCCTTGGCGCGCTTCAGGCGATCCGGCACCTGGCGGCCGAGGATGCCGGCGAACTTCTCCGCCGTCATGCCGGCCCGCCGCAGTACGCGCTGGCGCTGCACCGCCGCCGGCGCGCTCACCACCACCACGTGATCGACCCGGCGCTGGCCGCCGGTCTCGAACAGGAGCGGGATGTCGAGCACCACGAGCGGCACCCGGCGCGCCCGGGCGGCGCGGAAAAACCGCATCCGGCTCCGGCTCAACAGCGGATGCACCAACCGCTCGATCCGCCGCATGGCGGCCTCGTTGCCGACCACGGCCCGGCTCAGCGCCACGCGGTCGACGCTGCCGTCCTTCACCGCACCGGGAAAGGCCGCGGCAATGAACGGCACCGCCGCACCGCCGCGGGCATAGAGTGCATGCACCGCGGCATCGGCATCATAGACGGGCACCCCGAGGCGACGGAACATACGCGCCGTCTCGCTCTTGCCCATGCCGATGGAGCCGGTCAGTCCGAGAACGATCATGCGAGAACATGCGCTCTGAGTTCAGGGGTCACGGTCGGCGCGACGCCGAACCAGGCCGTGAAGCCCGGCCGGGCCTGGTGCAGCAGCATGCCGAGTCCGTCGACGGTAGGATTGCCACGCTCCGCCGCGGCCTGCAGCAGCGGCGTCTTCAATGGGCTATAGACCAGATCGGTGACCAGGGCCGAACCCGGCAGCGATGCCAGGTCGACGGCAAGCGGCGGCTGGCCGGTCATGCCGAGGCTGGTGCAATTGACCAGGAGCGCCGCATCGCGCAAGGCCGGCGCCACCTCGTTCCAGGGCAGGGTGGTAACCGGCTTGCCGAGGTCGGCGGCCAGCCGCTCCGCCCGTTCGCGGCTCCGGTTCAGCAGGCGGATCTCCGGCGCGCCGGCTTCCTGCAGCGCCGCGACCACGGCCCGCGCCGCGCCGCCGGCGCCCAGCACCACGGCCGGACCGCCATCTGCGCGCCAGAAAGCGGCTCCGCTGCGCAAATTCTCCAGGAAGCCGAAGGCATCGGTATTGCGCCCTTCGAGCCGGCCATCATCCAGGACGACCACCGTGTTGACCGCACCGATGCGCCGCGCCAGGGGATCCAGCACATCCACCAGCGCCGCCATTTTTCCCTTATGCGGCGAGGTGACGTTGCAGCCGCGGAAACCGAGAAGGGGCAGGGCGCGCGCCGCGGCGGCGAGGTCCTCCGGCCGCACGGCCAGCGGCACGTAGGCGCCGTCGATGCCGTGCTGGCGCAGCCAGAAGCCGTGCAGCCGCGGCGAACGCGAATGCGACACCGGCCAGCCCATCACGCCGGCCAGCAGTGCCTTGCCGCTGAGCGTCACGTCGCCACCACGCCGCGGCCGCGCAGGAAGTCGAGCAGCGGCAGGAGCGGCAGTCCGAGAATCGCGAAATAATCGCCTTCGACCTCGGCAAAAAGCTGCGCGCCCCGGCCCTCGAGCTGATAGGCGCCGACCGATTGCAGCGCCGCCTCGCCGACTTCGGCAAGGTAGGTATCCAAAAAGCCGTCGGAGAAGGCGCGCATGCGCAAGCGCGGCTGCTCGCTATGGCGCCAGATCACGGCACCGTTCCGGGCAACGCAGACCGCGCTGTGCAGATGATGCGTTCGGTCGCGCAGGGCGATGAGCTGCGCCCGGGCATGCGCCAGGTCGGGCGGCTTGTCAAACCAGGCGGCGCCGCAGGTCAGCAACTGGTCGGCGCCGATGACCAGCGGATCGCCATGCCGGCGCGACAGTTTCGTCGCTTTCAGCTCGGCGAGCGTCATGGCGGCCGCATCGGGCGATGCGCCGGCCGCCTGCAACGACTGCTTGACCGCCGTCTCGTCGATGCGGGCCGGCTCGATCGCGCATTCGATCCCGGCCTTGCGCAACAACTCGGCGCGCGTCCGGCTGGCCGATGCCAGCACGATGGAAAAGGCCGATTCCGGCCGCAGGGCTTGGGATGGAGGCGCCTTCATGATAGGGTTATCGACAATCCGCAGCCGCTTGGCAACCGCGAGAAATCACGGTGCGAGGGGACCGATTCTAGCATGACGCAAGGCGACAACATCGTTGCCGTCGACTTCGCCGACCGGCGCGACGCCTATGTGCAGGCGCGCGAGCGCGTCGCCGATTTCCTGATCCGCCATGCCCTGTTCGAAAGCTATGCCAACGCGCGCGCCTACGGCACGCCCTATCCCTTCGCCGCCCGCCAGAACATCCTGCCCGGCGGCGCCGTCGCGGCGGCCGAGCACAGCCACCAGAACACGGCGCTGATCTTCCTGCTCGACGGCGAATTGCCACGCGGCCTGAACAAGAATTTCCGCCTCCGGGAATCGAACCGGGTCACCTGGGGCAATTTGAAGCGGCTGGCGCCGCATATCGATTTCACCGGCTACAAGGCGGCACACTGCCGGCTGGACGAAGCCGATGTCGAGCCGTTGCTGGCCAAGCTCTGTCCGCTCGACTATGCCCTGATGATCACCCGTCCGGCGACGCCGCGAAACGTGCCCGACGGCCCCTGCATGCTCACCCACATGCACGTGAAGGTCGAGCGGCTGACCGACATGGCGATCAAGGAAATGGCCAAGTCGCTCGGCTACATCGAGCAGCGCCTGTTCGAGCGCGGCGAGGACCATGTCGATATGCTCGAGGCCAAGTTCTACGAATACTACGGTTTTTCCTTCAATGCCTCCGGCCGCAAGGGGGCCGCGGCCATGGCGGCGCAGTTGCTGGCCTCGCATCGGGTGCGCTTCAACGTCTTCGTCTCCAGCGCCGAGGACGGCCGCCTGACCGTGCTCGACGAGGGGCCGTTGGTGACGCAGTACATGCTGATCAAGCTCGACGCCGCGGCGACGGCGCGCTTTGCTGCAGCGGTCAAGGATTTCGGCGGCCTGCAGGCTTTCGGCATGGTGGCCGCCGATCGGCCGAGCGTCATGCTCTATCGTGTGCGCTTCCGCCGCGCGGAGGCGGC
>DATKQA010000104.1:0-3737 GCA_035523835.1 Candidatus Sulfotelmatobacter sp. | reverse complement strand
GGCCGCTACGCTGTCGCGCCGTACCAGGAAGGCGGCGCTGGTGGTGCTCGGCAATTCCATCGCGCTCTACAACCCGCCGCTCCGCGTTGCCGAGGAATTCGCCATGCTCGACGTGCTCTCGGCCGGACGGCTGGTGGCGGGCTTCCCGGTCGGCACCTCGATGGACACCAACTACTGCTACGGCACCGTGCCGGCGCTGACCCGCGAGAAATATGCCGAGGCGCACGAGCTGATCATGCGCGCCTGGGCGGAGAGCGAGCCTTTCGCCTTCAACGGCCGCTACACGAAGCTGCGCTACGTCAATTGCTGGCCGAAGCCGATCCAGCAGCCGCATCCACCGATCTTCATTCCCGGCGGCGGCTCGGTCGAGACCTACGATTTCTGCATCGAGAACGACTACACCTACTCCTATCTCAGCTTCACCGGCTATCTCCGCGCCAAGAAGCTGATGGACGGCTACTGGGAGCGTGTCGCCAAGGCCGGCATCGACGAATCGCCCTATCGCGCCGGCTTCGCCCAGACCATCTGCGTCGGCGAAACCGACCAGGAGGCCGAGCGGCTCTATGCCGAGCACGTCAGCTATTTCTATAACCGCTGCCTGCATGTCTATCCCGGCTTCGCCGATGCGCCGGGCTATCGCACCATCAAGACCTTGCAAGCGCAGGTGCTGTCGCAGCTCACCCGCCAGAGCCTGGAGAACCTCGGCAGTCTCTCCTGGAAGGACCTGACCGAGGGCGGCCACGTCATCGCCGGCAGCCCGGCCACCGTGCGCGACCGCATGAAAGACCTGATCAAGGGCCTGCGCGTCGGCAACATCTTCTGCCTGATCCATATCGGCAACATGCCGGACGAGAAGACGCGGCATTCCACCAGGCTTTTTGCCGAGCAGGTGATGCCGCATCTGCGCAACGAATGGCCGGACTATGCGAGCGACGATCGCTTCTGGATCCATCCGCTGAAGAAGACCGCGACGGCCAAAGGCAAAGTGCCGGCGGAGGTCGTGTGATGGATTCGAAGCTGATCGACGTGGCCGAGGGCCGCGCCAAGGTCCGCGTCTATAGCGGCGGCAACGGCCAGACCCTGCTCTACCTGCACGGCGCCGGCGGCCTGCTGAAAGACGACCCCCTGCTGGCGGCGCTGATGAGCAAGTACCGGGTCTATGCGCCGCTCCTGCCGGGCTATGAGGATTCCGAGGGCGCCGAGCGGCTGCGCGACATGCTCGACATCACGCTCTTCGGCTATGACGTGATGGAAGCGCTCGGCCTGGAAAAGCCGATCCTGGTCGGCCACAGCATGGGCGGCATGATCGCCGCCGAGATGGCGGCGCTGGCCCCGCGCCAGATCGACCGCATGGCCTTGATCGCACCGGCCGGCCTCTGGATCGATTCGCTGCCGATTCCCGATCTCTTCGCCAAGCTGCCCTTCGAGCTGCCGCCGCTGCTGTTCCACGACGTGGAATTCGGCACCAGGCTGATGACCCAGGGCGTCAACATGGACGACATGGAGTTCCTCAACGACTTCATGATCATGAACGCCAAGCGCCTCGGCACCGCCGGCAAGCTTTTGTTCCCCATCCCCGACCGCGGCCTCGCCGACCGGCTCTATCGGGTGCGGGCCAAGACCCTGCTGATCTGGGGCGACAACGATGCGCTGATCCCCAAGGCCTATGGCGAGGCCTTCGCCAAGGCGATCAAGGGCGCCGAACTGGTCACCATCCCCAAGGCCGGCCACCTGGTCGGCCACGAACAGCCGGAAGCGGTGCTGAAGGCGCTGGCGCGGCTCGGATAAATGGCGTCGCGGGCCGGTTTCCCTCTCCGGCACGCGCGAGCATTTCCCGTTGCTTAAGTAGCTTCTAGAAGCTACCTTCTGTCGATGCGATCCGTCGGCCTGAAAGTGCTGAAAAACAAGCTCAGCGAATACGTCCGCCTGGCGGCGGGCGGCGAGACGGTGTTGGTCACCGATCGCGACCGCGTGGTGGCCGAGTTGGTGCCGCCGCGCGGCGGCCGGAGCCCGTTCCTGGCCGACGCGGTGCTGGCCGAGGCCGTCCGTGCCGGCTGGATCACGCCGCCAGCCCTGGTCAGCGGCGAACCGCCGCCGCGCCGGCCCGTCATGTCCTTTCGCGACCTCGCCGAGAACCTGCGGCGCGACCGCGAGGACCGGTGATCTATCTCGACAGCTCCGTCGCATTGGCGCATCTCCTGGCCGAGGATCGAGCGCCGCCGGAAGATTTCTGGCGCCAGCCCTTGATAACCAGCCGGCTCCTCGAATACGAAGTCTGGACCCGTGTCAACGCCTACAAGCTCGGCCGCTCCCACGGCGATGCCGTGCGAGCGCTGCTTGGCCGCCTGGCGCTGGTCGAACTCTCTCCCGCGGTTTTGGCGCGCGCGCTGGAACCGTTTCCGCTGCCGGTGCGGACGCTCGACGCCATGCATCTGGCATCGATGGAATTTCTGCGCGCGAAATCGCAGAACGTGACGCTGGCAAGCTACGACGATCGCCTTTCGGCCGGCGCGCGCGCGCTGGGAATTTCCCTCGCCGGCCTCTAACTCCGCGCTTCGGCGTAAGCCAGCACGTCGAGGAACAGCCGGTTGAAATCGGCGGCGCCTTCGTACTGTGCCCAATGGCCGATGCCCGGCATGATCTCGAAGCGGCTCTGGGGGTCGATGGAGCGCAGCAGCTTTTCCCGCGAGGCGAAGTCGGGCGCGGCGGTCACGTCATGCTCGCCCCAGATGCCGGCGAGCGGCCGGCCGAGCTCCGGCAGGATCTTGGCGAGACCGTCGGAGCGCGACATCAGCCGGCTCTTCACCCGCGCCCGCCGGGTATGATCGATCTGCAGATGGAGCGCCAGCGGATCGATCTTGGCGCGATCGTAGATCATGAGCTGGGCCAGGTTCTCGCGCTGCAGCCGCGCCACCTCGTCGGGGCTCATCTGCGGCTTGGCCGGGGTGAGATTGGTGACCTGCAGCCGCGGCAGGCCGAGGCCGCCGGAGCCGACCACGGTGAGCGAGGCGAGCCGCTCCCTGTGGCGCCGCGCCACATAGCCGCCGAGCAGGCAGCCGAAGGAAAAACCGACGAAATGGAAGCGCGCCGGGGCCGGCAGGACAGTGGCCAACCCGTCGGCGATGATGCCGCCGAGCACGTGCTCCTGGTGCGGCTGCGGCACGGCGGCGGAATCGCCGAGCCCCGGGCTGTCCGGGGCGATCACCAGGTAGTGTTCGGACAACGGCAGGATGTTGCGGATCCAGTGCGCCCAGGAACCATAACCGCCGTGCAGCATGAGGAGCGCTGGCCGCCCGGCCCGCTCCTCGCCCCAGATGCGCCAGACCATTTCGCCGCGGCCACAGGGCGTGCCCAGCATGCGAGCCTCGCGCTCGATGCGTCGCACGGCGTCCGCGGGGGCATCGCCGGAGGCGACGGGATCGTAAAGCTCGCTCAAACTCATCCAGGCCAAAAAATCTCAGAGGCTTGCCGCAGCGTCAAGGCCGCTTCGCGCAGGCCCGCCATGCAGGCCCCTTGACAACGGCGCGGGATTCCCGGGCTATTCGACGCCTCGCGCGGGCCATGCCACAATGCCGGCCGAGCCAGGAGGATAAGCGGAGGGGATCGTGCTGAGAACGCGCATTACCGAACTCTTCGGGATCAGATATCCGATCGTGCAGGGCGGCATGCAATGGGTCGGACGGGCGGAGCTGGTCGCCGCCGTATCCAACGCCGGCGCGCTCGGCATCATCACCGGC
>DATKQA010000103.1:0-2189 GCA_035523835.1 Candidatus Sulfotelmatobacter sp. | reverse complement strand
TGATTACTGGGATGTCGTGGAAGTGGTTCCCGGCGCGGGGCTGATGCAGGCGCCGGACGCGTTCGGCTGCAAGCTCGGCGGCTACACCTGAGAATGCGGCGCCTGGACTCGCCGGCCTGCTCGTCATTCCCGCGCAAGCGGAAATCCAGGCGTGCGCCGCCCTGCCGGCACAAGTGGACCCCCGCCTTGGCGGGGGTGACGAAGTGGGCCGTTCCTTGAACGACAGCGCCGGCCGGCACCGGGACAGATGATCTCCTGGCCCAACTTCGTCTCGCAACTGTTCAACGGCCTGGCGCTGGGGACGCTGCTGGCGCTGATCAGCTCCGGGCTGACGATCATCTACGGCACGCTCGGCGTCCTGAACCTGGCGCACGGGGCGATGTTCATGCTCGGCGGCTACGCCGGGTACGTCGCCTTCCAGGCCACCGGCTCCTTCGTGCTGGCGGTCGTCGCCGGGTCGCTGTTCCTGGTGGTCGTCGGCGCGGTGCTGGAGCTTGTGGTGATCCGCCGCTTCTACGGCCGGCCGCCGGAAGACCAGATCCTGGTCACGTTCGGCCTCGGGATCGTCGTCGTCGAACTGGTGCGGCTTGGCTTCGGCAGCCTGTCGCTGACCGTGCCACCGCCGTCCTGGGGCGCGGGCATCACCTCGCTCGGCTTCCTGATCTACCCGACCTACCGGATCGTCGTGCTCGGGATCGCCGCGGCGGCGCTGGCGGTGCTGTACGTCGTGCTCTACCGTACCCGCATCGGTATGATCGTGCGCGCCGGCATTGAGGATTCGCTGATGGTCGACATGCTCGGCATCAACGTCTACCGCGTGTTCATGCTGGTGTTCGGCATCGGCGCGATGGCGGCGGGGTTCGCCGGCATCGTCTATGCGCCGGTGGTGTCGCTGACGCCGGACATGGGCGATTCGATCCTGGTCTGGACCTTCGTCGTCGTGGTGATCGGCGGCGTCGGCTCCTTCCCCGGAGCGATCATCGGCGGGCTGATCGCAGGCGAGATCCTGAGCCTGACCTCGATGGTCGATCCGTCCTACTCGGAAGTGATGCTGTTCGCGGCGATGACGCTGGTGCTGATCCTGCGGCCGCAGGGGCTGCTGGGCCAGCGGGGCCGCGCGTAACCGGATGCCGCGCCGTCGCCGTTCCCTGCTGCCGGAGGCGCTGACCGCGCTGGGGCTGATCCTGGCGCCGGTGGTCCTGCCGCCCTTGGGCTTCTCGCCGGACACGGTGAGCGAGATCCTGATCTGGGGCCTGTTCGGCATCGGGTTCGACATCCTGTTCGGCTATACGGGGCTACTTTCCTTCGGGCAGGCGGCGTTCTTCGGCACCGGCGGCTTCATCGCCGCCTATCTGCTGACCAACAACCTGATGACCAGCGTGCCGCTGGCGCTGGTGATCGGCGCCATCGGCGCGGCGGCGGCGGGCGTGGTGGTGGGCGCGATCGCGCTGCGGCGCACCGGCATCTACTTCGCGATGATCACCGTCGCGATCGCCGAGATGTTCTTCTTTCTGGAGAACTCGCCGCTGTCGAACTGGACCGGCGGCGAGAACGGGATACCGGGCGTGCCGCAGCCGAGCGTCTCACTCGGCGGCTGGCACTTTCAGGTCGGCACCGGCTGGCCGATGTACGGGTTCGTCGCGGTGTTCTATTTCGTCGGCATCGTGGTGGCGCGGCGCATCGTGCGCTCGCCGGTCGGCGCGATCCTGACGGCGATCCGCGATAACCCGCTGCGCGCGCGGGCCGTCGGGCATTCGGTCGGCCTCTACAAGCTGGCGGCCTTCGTGATCGCCGCCGTCTATGCCGGGTTCGCGGGCGGGCTGCTCGGCGTCGCACAGGGCTTCATGCCGCCGGATGCGTTCACCTTCGACACCTCCGGGCAACTGGTGATGCAGACCGCGATCGGCGGCATCGGCACGCTGTTCGGGCCGCTCGCGGGCGCCGTCGTCTGGCTCTATCTGCGTGACTTCCTGCAAGCGGTGATCGGGCTCGGCGCCGCGTGGAAGCTCGTGCTTGGTCTGGTGTTCGTGCTGTTGGTCTGCTTCCTGCGGCGCGGTCTGGTCGGCGGGCTGGTCGATCTCGCGGCGCGCTTCGCCGCCAAGCCGCACGCGCCGCCGCCGGAGGAAGCGCCGGAGCTGACCGAGATGCCACCGCCGGTCGCCGCCGTGCCGCCGTCGCGCCGGCGGGAG
>DATKQA010000102.1:0-2704 GCA_035523835.1 Candidatus Sulfotelmatobacter sp. | reverse complement strand
GCCGCCCCTCAAGGCGATAGATTAGCCGACATCCGGTCCCGGGGCAGCAGCCTTCGGTGCGGCTTTCCTAGACGAAGGGCAGCGCCCGGGTCACGTCGAGCGGATGGTCGATCAGCTTCTCCACCGTGGCGATGAAGTGCTGCGTATGCGGCAGGCCGGCATGCCGGTCGAAGGCGGCCTCGTCGCGCCAGCGCGAGTGGATGAAATGCAGCCGCGGCTCGCGCGTCGAGCGATAGCCGGCGATGCCGAGGCAGCCCGGCTCGGCGCGCGACGGCGGCACCACCGCGGCGATGGCGGCGGCGACCGCTTCCGCCGCACCCTCGCGGGCATGGAAGCGGGCGAAGATGGTCAGTTCCAACGGGGCCTCCCGCGGCCGTGTCGACCTATTCTAGCCCGTCAATGCGCTTCGGCGAGGGCCTCGGCGACCGCGGCGCCGCGCGCCGCCTGGCCCGGCGCCGGCGCCTCCGCCGGCGGCAGGCTGGAGGGCAGCCGCACGCGGCGGACGAAGGGCATCAGCAGCAGCGCGGCGAAGAAGACCAGCGACATCAGCAGCAGCGCATCGGCGAAGCTCAGCACCAGCGCCTCGCGATTGACCAGGCCGGCCAGCATCTTGCTGGCCTCGAGGCTGCCGTCGCCGGGCAGCACGCTGCCGAAGCGCGCGCTCAGCCCGTCGAGCATGGATTGCACGTTCCAGCGCCGGAGCGTCACCGATTCGGTGAGCCGGCTGTAGTGCAGCGCATAGCGTTCGGTCAGCACCGTGTTGATCGAGGCAAGGCCGATGGCGCCGCCGAGGTTGCGCATGAGATTGTAGAGGCCGGAGCCGTTTCGGACCTTGTCGGGCGGCAGCAGGCCGAGGGTCAGCGCATTGATCGGCGGGAAACAGAGCATCAGCCCGATGCCGCGCAGCACCTGCGGCCAGAACATCTGATCGAAGCGCCAGAGGTTGGTGAGCAGCGAGTTGAGCGCGATCGAGGCGCCGAGGACGACAAGGCCGGTCGAGAGCACGAAGCGGAGATCGTAGGTGCGCGTCATCTTGCCGGAGATCGGCGCCATCAGCATCTGGCAGATGCCGGCGACCGACATCAGGACGCCGATCTGCAGGCTGTCGTAATTGGCGACCTCGCCGAGGAAGAGCGGCGTGATGTAGATGGCGCCATAAAGGCCGATGCCGACGACGAAGCTGAAGGTGCAGCCGATGGCGAAGTTGCGGTCGGCGAAGGTGCGCAGCACCACGATCGGATGCTTGCAGGTCAGCTCCCACCAGAAGAACAGCACCCCCGAGATGCCGGCGACCCAGGCGAAGGTGACAATGCTGCCGTCGTCGAACCATTCGTTGCGCGGGCCTTCCTCCAGCACATATTCCAGGCTGCCGAGGAACAGCGCGACCAGGATCACGCCGAGCCAGTCGAACTGGCGCAGCAGGCGAAGCTCGGCCTTGTCGAAGAAGACCAGGCTGTAGACCGTGAAGGCGACGATGGTGCCCGGCACCACGTTGATCAGGAACAGCCAGTGCCAGGAGAAGTCGGCGGTGATCCAGCCGCCGAGCGTCGGCCCGACGGTCGGCGCGGCGGTGGCGACCAGGCCCATGAGCACCGAGTTGCTGGCGCGCCGCTTCGGCGAGAAGATCATGAAGGAGGTGGCGAACACGGTCGGGATCATGGCGCCGCCGAACAGGCCCTGCAGCGCGCGGAACACGATCATGGAATTGAGATCGCCGGCGAAGGCGCAGGCCGCGCTCATGCAGGTGAAGCCGATGCAGGTGGTGAGGAACAGCCAGCGGGTGGAGAAGGCGCGGCTGAGCCAGCCTGACAGTGGAATGGTGATCACCTCGGCGATGAGGTAGCTGGTCTGCACCCAGGCGATCTCGTCGGCGCTGGCGGACAGCCCGGCCTGCAGCTCGGAGATCGAGGAGGTGACGATCTGCACGTCCAGGATCGACATGAACATGCCGAAGACCATGGCGAAGAAGCCGGTGAGCTCGCGCCAGGTCACCGGGCGCTGGCCCGGCGGCGGCGCGTCCGAAAGCTGGTTCACTTGCGGTCCTGGGCGAGAGCGGGCGAGAGGATGGCGCCCTGGCCGGCCTGCCGGCTGTCGATGCTGACCACCGCCGACATGCCCGGCCGCAGCCGGCCGGCCAGCACATTGTCCGGCGGCAGGGTGATCTTCACCGGCACGCGCTGCACGATCTTGGTGAAGTTGCCGGTGGCGTTCTCCGGCGGCAGCAGGCTGAACTTCGCCCCCGTCGCCGGCGCCAGGCTATCGACCGTGCCGGTCAGCTCGATGCCGGGGAAGGCGTCGATCTCCACGCTCACCGGTTGGCCCGGCGTCATGTGGCGGAGCGCGGTCTCCTTGAAGTTGGCCTCGATCCAGACCCGGTCGAGCGGCACCACCGAGAGCAGCATGGTGCCGGGCCTGACGTAGAGGCCGGCTTCGGCGGCGCGGTTGCCGACCACGCCGGCGACCGGTGCCTTGATCACGGTATTGTCGAGGTCGTTCTGGGCCAGTGCGAGCTCGGCCTGCGCCTGCTCGAGGTCGGCCTGGTCCTGCTTGCGCTCGGTCTGCAGCACGGCGAGCTGGGCGCGCTCGGCGTCGTAGCGGGCCCGGCTCTTGGCCACGTTGGCCTGCGCCTTGTCGGCATCGGCCTCGGCGGTTTCGACCCGGCTGTGCGCGGCGACGTCGGCGCGCAGCAGGCTCTGCTGACGCT
>DATKQA010000101.1:0-8241 GCA_035523835.1 Candidatus Sulfotelmatobacter sp. | reverse complement strand
AATTGTGACATTCGTCACATCCGGAGTGACAAAGATCACAAAGCCATAGGTGATGGGTATCACACGCTTAGGTTAATAGTCGTAAGCCAGCCCCTATGTTTTCACGCAAGGCGATTTCTATCTGTCTTTAGTGCATATTCCGTGCCTAAAAAACCAGTTGTATGATTCCAAGCGTTTACATCGTTAATTTGTTAAGCTTAATTCTAGAACCGTCAATATTGCCGACGAATCGCCACCCCGTTGTAACGTCGAGGCTACAAGCATCGCGTCCGGCCGATCTGGCCGGTGCTTTCGTGTCATTTTGGGAAGTTGCCGGGGCTATTCCGCTTCCGGTGCGTGGCAAACCGCTTCGACGTTGTAGCCGTCCGGATCGAGCAGGAAGGCGCCGTAGTAGTTGGCATGATAGTGCGGGCGAAGGCCCGGCGCGCCATTGTCCTTGCCGCCGGCGGCAAGGCCCTCGCGATGGAAGGCATCGACGGCGGCGCGCGATGGCGCCAGGAAAGCGACGTGCAGCGGGCCCATCGCCACGGCGCGTTCGACGATCCAGAAGGCCGCCTTCGGCCGGGCGCCATAGCCGAGCAGCTTGGCGCCGGGCGTCGAGGCATCGAAGGCATAGAGCGCCTCGTAGCCGAGCGGCGCCAGGGCGCGGTCATAGAAGGCGCGGCTTGCGGCGAGACTGCGGACGAACAACGTGACGTGATCGAGCATGGCCATGACGGACCTCCGCGCGGGGCAAGCGAGGACGGGCCGGCCGCCGCTCGCCGGCGCCAGTATCGCACCGCTCGCGGCGATCCGCGCGGGCCGCCGGCGAATCGCCGCGCCGGGGAAAATTCGCTTGCATGACAGGGCGATTGACTGAATAACGTCCGCTGCTCGAATTTTGCTTCGGGGGGCGGCGGAGGTGCAGGGATGGTGAAGCAGGCTGCATTGCGGACGGTACGATTGCCCGCGGCGCAGGAAGCGGAAGCCGCCGTGCCGGAGGATCACTTCACCGGCCGGGACGGCCTGCGCTTTGCCGGGACCCATCTTCTGATCGACGTCTGGGGCGCCAGCCGTCTCAGCGAACTCGCGCATGTCAAGGCGACCCTGACCGCGGCGGTCGGCGCGGTCGGCGCCACGCTTCTGCATCTCGACCTGCATCACTTCCAGCCGGAAGGCGGCATCTCCGGCGTCGCCGTGCTGGCGGAAAGCCATATGAGCATCCACACCTGGCCGGAACGCGGCTATGCGGCGCTCGACGTCTTCGTCTGCGGCGACTGCGATGCCTACAAGGCCATTCCGGTGCTGCGCGAGGCCTTCGCGCCGGCAAGCATTCAACTGGTCGAGCACAAGCGCGGCCTGGTCCCGTGACCTGGTTCGCGGAGACGCTCTATCGCGATGTGCGCCAGAGCTTCCGCGTCGAACGGGTGCTGCACGAAGGACGGAGCCGCTTCCAGGACATAAAGGTGCTGCAAACGGCCGAATTCGGCCGCATGCTGGTGCTCGACGGCATCTGCCAGACCACCGAGCGCGACGAGTTCATCTATCACGAGATGATGGTCCATGTGCCGCTCTTTGCCCACGGCGCGGCGCGGCGGGTGCTGATCGTCGGCGGCGGCGACGGCGGCATCCTGGAAGAGGTGTTGAAGCATCCGGTCGAGCGGGTGGTGCTGGTCGAGATCGACGCCGAGGTGATCGCCGTCGCCCGCGAGTGGCTGGCCGCGGTCTGCGGCCAGGCCTTCGCCGACCCGCGCCTGGCGCTAATCGTCGGCGACGGCGCCCGCTATGCGGCGGAAACGACCGAGCGTTTCGACGTGGTGATCGTCGATTCCTCCGACCCGATCGGCCCGGCGGAGGTGCTGTTCGCCGGCCCCTTCTACGGCGCCTGCCGGCGCTGCCTCGCACCTGGCGGCATCATGGTGAACCAGAACGGCGTGCCGTTTCTGCAGCCGGAGGAGCTGCGCAACGCCTGTCGCCAGCTCAAGCCGATTTTCCCGCACAGCGGTTTCTACGTGGTGCCGGTGCCCACCTACTATGGCGGCTGCATGGCGCTCGCCTGGGCGGCGGCGCATGACCTCGCCAGCCAGTCGCCGGCGGAGATCGCGGCGCGGGCGGCACGCCTTGCCCTGCCGCTCCGCTACTATAATCCCGCCGTCCACGCCGCCGCCTTCGCCCTGCCGGAATATGTCCGGCGCCTGATGGCCTAGCCGTCGCGACGGAAGGTGACCGCCATCACCCGGCAGGTTCCCCGAGGCGACCATCCAAGCCGCTCGGATTCCTGGAAATTCCGGCGCGCGCGGCAAACGGGCCGGGTCGTCCGGCAGGCTTGATCGTTGCCGCCGAGTCCCTACATATTGTCGTGGAGGCGGTGCCGTTGCGGGCCGCCCGGCACGCTCGCTCGTCGAGGAGTAGACGCCATGAACCGAGTTTCCGTTTTCAACAGCCCGCTGCTGCTGGGCTTCGATCATCTCGAGCGCGTGCTCGAACGGGTCGCCAAGACCTCCAGCGACGGCTATCCACCCTACAACATCGAACAGATCGGCGACGACCGGCTGCGCATCACGTTGGCGGTCGCCGGCTTCCGCGATGCCGATCTCGGCGTCACCATCGAGGAGAACCAGCTCGTTTTCCGCGGCAAGCAGACCGATGAACGCGACCGCACCTTCCTGCACCGCGGCATCGCGGCGCGGCAGTTTCAGAAGGCGTTTCTGCTTGCCGAAGGCATCGAGGTGGTCGGTGCCGAACTGGACAATGGTTTGCTGCACGTCGACCTCATGCGGCGCCAGCCGTCGAGCGCGATCCGCAAGGTCGATATCCGCAAGGCCAAGGCCGCGCGCGGCCTGAGCGTCGTCGAGGACAAACAGGGCTGATCTCGGTCGGCCTGGAAGGGAGTACCAGCCATGATTACCAAAGCGCCCGTTGAAAACGCCGCCCGGATCAGTCCGGAGGCCTTTGCCATGCTGGGCGTGCCGACCCTCGCCTATGTCCGCCCGATCGAGGTGGACGGCGTCGCGGCCTGGGGCGTGTTCGCCGCCAACGGCCAGCAGATCGGTGCCGCCGCCGACCGCGAGGTGGCGCTCGCCGCCGCGCGGCAGAACGATTTCGAACCGGTCAACGTCCACTGATGGCTGCCGCCGGCAAGCCGCCTCGGCGGCATGCCGGTCAGGCGGCGTGCGAGGCTTTCGACTGCGTCAGCAGCGCGTAGATCGCCTCGGGATTGTCGGTCCCCCGCAGCTTCTTGCAGACCGCGCGGTCGCGCAGCAGGCGCGAGATGCGGGCAAGCGCCGTCAGGTGATCGGCGCCGGCCTGCTCCGGTGCCAGCAGGACGAAGATGAGGTCGACCGGCAGTTCATCGACCGCATCGAAGTCGATCGGCTGATCCATGCGGACGAACAGTCCGTGCAGCTTCTCGAGCCCGGGCAGCTTGCCGTGCGGGATGGCGATGCCGTGGCCGACGCCGGTCGAGCCGAGCCGCTCGCGTTCGAGCAAGGTATCGAAGATCACCCGCTCATGCACGCCGGTCACCCGCATGGCTTTGGCGGCGATCTCCTGCAGGGTCTGTTTCTTGTTGCTGGCTTTCAGCCGGGCGACAACGTTCTCCGGTTTGAGCAGTTCGGCAATCTCCATGGTGCGCCTTCCCCCTACCGGTCCGCTCGCTCGGGATCGATCCAGCCGATATTACCATCGGCGCGCCGATAGATCACGTTGAGGCCGCCGTGCGCCCGGTTGCGGAACATCAGGGCCGGCTGCTCGGTCAGGTCGAGCCGCATGACCGCCTCGCCGACGCTCAGCACCTCAATCGCGGTCATGCTCTCGGCGACGATCACCGGCTTGAGCTCGGCCGGCTCCTCGTCATGGCTGTCGGGCTCGGCCGCTAGCACGTAGGCCGGCGCCTGCTCGGCCGGGCCACCATGATCCTTGCGGTTGGCGTGATGGTTGCGCAGCCGGCGCTTGTAGCGTCTCAGCCGCTTGTCGATCCGCTCCAGGGCGGCATCGAAGCTGGCATGGATTTCCGCCGCCTTGGCATGGCTCTGCACGGAAATGCCGGAACCCACGTGGACCAGACAGTCGGCGCTGAACAGATGCGCCTCGCGGGCGAACACCACGCTCGCCTCGATCGCCCGGTCGAAATATTTTCCCACCAGCGCTTCCAACCGTTCCGCCACGTGCCCGCGCAATGCATCGCCGATATCGATCTGCTTGCCTGAAACTTGAATTTGCATGTCGGGGTTCCCGGTTCTGACGACAGTCCTCGCATGCCCATTGGGAACGGACCGGCCTCGCGGAAGCGGGGAACATATGAGAGGGTCGGGGACCTGTCAACCAAGCTCAGCGGCGCCGGCTCAGGCCGACAATTTTTTCAGTCGGCGGCGCTGCACGGACGAGGGAATATGCATGGCCTCCCGGTACTTGGCGACCGTGCGCCGGGCGATGTCGACGCCCGACTCGAGCAGGATCTCGACGATGCGGTCGTCCGACAGCACGCCATCCGCCGGTTCGGCGTCGATCAGCTCGCGGATGCGATAGCGTACCGCCTCGGCCGAATGCGCCTCGCCGCCCTCCGACGACTGGATCGCCGAGGTGAAGAAATATTTCATTTCGAAAATTCCGCGCGGCGTCGCCATGTACTTGTTGGCGGTGACGCGGCTCACGGTGCTTTCGTGCATGCTGATGGCTTCGGCAATGGCGCGCAGATTGAGCGGGCGCAGGTATTGCACGCCCTTGACGAAGAACGCGTCCTGCTGGCGCACCAGCTCGGTCGCCACCTTCAGGATGGTATTGGCGCGCTGGTCGAGCGACTTGACCAGCCAGTTGGCGGAGTTCAGGCACTCCGACATATAGGCCTTGTCGGTCTTGCTCTTGGTGGTGCCGGAGATGCGCGCATAATAGCGGGTATTGACCAGCACACGCGGCAAGGTGTCGGAATTGAGTTCGACCAGCCAGCCGCCGTCGCTGTTTTGCCGCACGAAGACGTCGGGCACCACGGTCTGGGTGACTTCGCTGGCGAAAGCGAGGCCGGGCTTCGGGTTGAGGGCGCGGATCTCCGCCAGCATGTCGGTGATATCCTCCGCGTCGACACCGCAGAGCTTCATCAACTGGCCGAGCTCGCGCCGGGCCAGGAGCTCGAGATTGTCCAGCATGCACTGCATGGCCGGGTCGAGCCGGTCGCGCTCCTTCAATTGCAGCGCCAGGCATTCCTTCAGGTTGCGCGCGCAGACACCGACCGGATCGAAGGTCTGCAGCCGTTGCAGCACCGTCTCCACCCGCGCCGTCGCGCAGCCGAGCCGTGCCGCGACCTCGGCCATGTCGTCGCCGATATAGCCGGCCTCGTCGACCAGGTCGATCAGATGCATGCCGATGGCACGGTCGATCGGATCGGCGACGTCGACATGCAGTTGGCCGAGCAGGTGGTCGCGCAAGCCGATCTCGCCGGAGAGTGTCTGTTCCAGGCTGTACTCGGCATTGTCGAAGCGCAGGTTGCCGGCGCGATTGGAATAGAGCTGATCGGGGCCGGGGCCGAGTTCGGGGGGGCCGTCGTTGGTGGCATCGTTGGTATAGACGTTCTCGAAATCGGCATCGAGCGCTTCGCGCGCCTTGCTGTCTTCCGCTGCGCTCTGGTCGATCTCCGCCGAACGGACTTCCTCGCCGGCATCGCGGTTGGCGTCCGCCTCGGCGGAATTCTCCGCCTCGCTTCGCTCCAGGAGCGGGTTGCGCTCCATCTCCTGCTCGACATAGGCGGAAAGCTCGATGTTCGACAGTTGCAGCAGCTTGATCGCCTGCTGCAATTGCGGCGTCATCACCAGCGTCTGGCTTTGCCGGATCTCCAGCCGGGGCGACATCGCCATGGATCAGCAACCTCTGTCGGCTACCAGCTAAAGCGCTCGCCGAGATAGACGCGACGCACGTTCTCGTCGGCGACGATCTCTTCCGGGCGGCCTTCCAGGATCACCTGGCCGTCGTGCAGGATGTAGCCGCGGTCGATCAGGTTCAGTGTCTCACGCACGTTGTGCTCGGTGATGAGCACGCCGATGCCGCGGTCCTTGAGATGGAACACCAGATCGCGGATCTCGCTGACCGCGATCGGGTCGATGCCGGCCAGCGGCTCGTCGAGCAGCATGAACGAGGGTTGCGAGGCGAGCGCGCGGGCGATTTCCACCCGGCGCCGCTCGCCGCCCGACAGTGCCAGTGCCGGCGCGCGGCGCAGATGGGTGATGGAAAACTCGGCCAGTAGATCGTCGAGCATCTGCTCGCGCTTCTCCGGCAGCGGCTCGCTCACCTCGAGCACGGCGCGGATGTTGTTCTCCACCGTCAGGCCGCGAAAGATCGACGCCTCCTGCGGCAGATAGCCGATGCCGAGCCGGGCGCGGCGATACATCGGCAGATCGGTGATATCGTGGCCGTCGAGGGTGATGCTGCCGTAGTCGGCGGCGATCAGCCCGGTGATGATGTAGAAGCAGGTGGTCTTGCCGGCGCCGTTCGGACCGAGAAGGCCGACCGCCTCGCCGCGCTGCACGGTCATGCTGACGTCGCGCACCACGGGACGTTTCTTGAAGCGCTTGCCGATGTTCTGCGCCGAAAGGCCGCGGTTGTCGGCTACCAGGCGCGGTCCGGTCTCGGCGATGTTCGGTTCACTGCTCACGGCGGCGTTATCCCATAGACTGCTTGATGAAATCTGAACAGCTCATTTGCGGGTCTTTGTGGCGGGCTTGGCAGGCGCGGCGGTCGCGGTCTGCGGACAGGCGGGTTGCGGCCCGGCGGGCGGCGCCGTGCCGTTTTGCTGCGGAATGAACAGGCCGTAGACGCGCTGGCCCGGCGCGGTGTCGAGCGTGCTTTCGCCGGTGTCGAGATGCATCACCGCCTTCTTGCCCTTGAGCACGTCCTGGCAGCGGGTCAGGATGACGTTGTTGCCCTCCAGCTCGATCACCTGCTTGTCGACGTCGTAGAAGCCGGAGTCGCCCTGCGCCGTTTCCGTCGGCGAGGTGACGATCACATGGCCGACGGCGTCGATGTGCGAGATGGCGCCGGAGGTGAAGGGATCGCTGCCACCGCCGGCGGTCGTGGCCGCGTTCGGTTTGGCGGCGGCCGCCTTGCCGTTCGCCGGCGTCTGCTCCTTCTGCCGGTAATGCACGATCAGCGTATCGGCGCGCAGCCGGATTTCGGCCTGGGTGGCGTTGACGTTGCCGCGGAAGGTGGCGAGCTGCTTGTCCTGTTGCACTTCGAGACTGTCGGCGGTGATCTCGATCGGCGCCTTGTTGTCGTGCCTGCCGCCGACCGCCGCCTGCGCCCGCGCCGCGCCCGCGGCCAGCGCCAGGCCGACGAGCACGGCCGCCGCCAGGCCGCTGCCGCGACGCCTCATCCATTGTCCTGCGGATAGAGCGTCATCTTCACCCCCTTGGTGAAGCGCATGTGATTGCCCTTGTCGGCCAGCCAGAAGGCGTTGGCATCGAGCAGGCCGGTCGGTCCCTGGCCCTTCACCGGGTCATCGGAGGAAACCTCGCCCGTATTGACGTTGCAGGTCGCCGTCGGACTGTGAAATTCATAGCCGTCGTCGGAATAGACGCTGACATCGCCTTCCAGCCAGAGCACCTTTTCGTCTTCGTGATAGATGCCGTGCTTGGCGGTGAGGGTCGCCCAGCCGCCGTTGTCGAGCGCCATGTCGGCGTGGATGTTGGTGAGCTTGACGATCTGATGCTCGGTGCCGATCTGGGTCGCGGTATCCGCCGTCACCAGATAGGGCCGGCCGTTGGCGTCCATGCCCTGATAGCGCGGACTGGCCATGCGCAGCTCATGATCGCCCACCTCGACCTTGGCGAAGCTGAGATTGAGCCGGTCGTAGCGGCTGTAGAGCTGCGGCCAGGCGATGATCAGCGCCACCAGCACCAGGGCTGCGAGCGGCAGCGACAGTTTCATCAGCCCGACGAAGCGGCTGCGCCGGGTATGGCGCAGCTCGACGACGCGATGCGGGCCGTCGCCGATCCACTGCGCCCGCCCGTGCGCCGCGGCCGAGGGCGCGCCTTCCATGCCGGGCGCGGCGCTCATCTCAAGCCACCCCGGCCCGCAGGCAATCGTGCATGTTGAGGAAGCCGACCGGCCGGCCGTTCTCGGTGACGAACAGGCTGGTGATCTTGCTGTTGTTCATCAGCCCGATTGCCTCGGCGGCCAGCGCCTGCGGGCGGATCGATTTCGGCTGCGGCGTCATCACCTCGTCGACCGCATGCTTGAGCAGATCGCCCGACATGTGGCGGCGCAGGTCGCCGTCGG
>DATKQA010000100.1:0-7460 GCA_035523835.1 Candidatus Sulfotelmatobacter sp. | reverse complement strand
CGCGGATGGCGCCATGCGGCCGCTACTCCGCCGCTTCTTCGCTCGGCGCGAGCCATTCGCCGAGCTCGGCCAGGGCGCGCTTCGCCATCAGCGGTTTCTTCTCGCCACGATTGCCGCGGGTGATGACGCCGGCGGGCAGCGGCGGGAACAGGCCGAAGTTGACATTCATCGGCTGGAAGCTCCGCGCATCGGCGCCGCCGGTGATATGGCCGAGCAGCGCGCCGAAGGCGGTGGTCGGCGGCGGCGGGGCTAGGGCAAGACCGAGGCGCTCGGCGGCGGCGAAACGCCCCGCCAGGAGGCCGATGGCGGCGCTCTCCACATAGCCCTCGACGCCGGTGATCTGGCCGGCGAAGCGCAGCCGCGGCATCGCCTTGAGCCGCAGGCCAGCATCCAGCACGCGCGGGCTGTTGAGGAAAGTGTTGCGGTGCAGCCCGCCGAAACGGGCGAATTCGGCCCGCTCCAGGCCGGGAATCATGCGGAAGATGCGGGCCTGCTCGCCATACTTCAGCTTGGTCTGGAAGCCGACCATGTTGTAGAGCGTGCCGAGCGCGTTGTCCTGGCGGAGCTGCACCACGGCATGCGCCCGCCCGCCCGTATGCGGGTCGGTCAGGCCGACCGGCTTCATCGGACCGAAGGCCAGGGTCTCGCGGCCGCGCTCGGCCATCACCTCGATCGGCAGGCAGCCCTCGAAGTAGGGTGTGTTCCGCTCCCAATCCTTGAATGCGGTCTTCTCGGCGGCGAGCAGCGCGTCGATGAAGGCATCGTATTGGGTCGCGTCCAGCGGGCAGTTGATATAGTCGGCGCCGTCGCCGCCGGGCCCGGTCTTGTCGTAGCGGGACTGGAACCAGGCCGTGGAGAAATCGATCGAGTCCTTGTGCACGATCGGCGCGATCGCATCGAAGAAGGCCAGCGCATCCTCGCCGGTCAGGCGATGCACCGCCCCGGCCAGCGCCGCCGAAGTGAGCGGCCCGGTGGCGACGATGACATTGTCCCAGCCATCGGGCGGCAGGCCGGCGATCTCGCCGTGCTCCAAGGTCACCAGCGGATGCGCCAGCAGCGCCGCCTCGACGGCCTGCGAAAAGCCGGCGCGATCGACGGCGAGCGCGCCGCCCGCCGGCACCTGGTGCGCATCCGCCGCGCGCATGACCAGCGAGCCGGCAGCGCGCATTTCCGCATGCAGCAGGCCGACGGCGTTCTTCTCGGCATCGTCGGAACGGAACGAGTTGGAACAGACGAGTTCCGCCAGGTGCGCCGTGACATGCGCTTCGGTCATGCGTCCGGGCCGCATCTCGTGCAGCACCGCCGGCACACCGGCCGCCGCCAATTGCCAGGCGGCTTCCGACCCGGCGAGGCCGCCGCCGACGACGTGCACGGCCTCGGGCACGGCGCCGCCCATGATGGTCAGCCGGCGACGCTGCGCTTGCGCGCCGGGGCCGCGGCCCGCTTCGGCGCCGGCAGGGCGACCGGCCCGGCGGCGTTGCGGCCGCGCAGGTAGGACTTGAGATACTGGCCGGTATAGCTGCCGGCAATGGTGCTGATCTTCTCCGGCGTGCCCTCGGCGACGATGCGTCCGCCGTTGTCGCCGCCCTCCGGCCCGAGGTCGAGGATCCAGTCGGCGGTCTTGATGACCTCCAGATTGTGCTCGATCACCACCACCGTGTTGCCGTTCTCGACCAGGGTGTGCAGCACCTCGAGCAGCTTGCGCACGTCCTCGAAATGCAGGCCCGTGGTGGGCTCGTCGAGGATGTAGAGCGTGCGGCCGGTGGCGCGGCGCGACAGTTCCTTGGCCAGCTTGACCCGCTGCGCCTCGCCGCCGGAAAGCGTCGTCGCCGGCTGGCCGACCTTGATATAGCCGAGGCCGACCTCCTGCAGCATGACCAGCTTCTCGCGCACGGCAGGCACCGCCTTGAAGAACTCGACACCGTCGTCGACGGTCATGTCGAGCACATCGGCGATCGACTTGTCCTTGAAGGTGATCTCCAGGGTTTCGCGGTTGTAGCGCTTGCCCTTGCAGACATCGCATTGCACATAGACGTCGGGCAGGAAGTGCATCTCGATCTTGATCAGCCCGTCGCCCTGGCAGGCTTCGCAGCGGCCGCCCTTGACGTTGAAGGAGAAGCGGCCGGGCTTGTAGCCGCGCGCTTCCGCCTCGGGCAGGCCGGCGAACCAGTCGCGGATCGGGCTAAAGGCGCCGGTATAGGTCGCCGGGTTGGAGCGCGGCGTGCGGCCGATCGGCGACTGGTCGATGTCGACGATCTTGTCGAGGAATTCCAGTCCGTCGATGCGGTCGTGCGCGCCGGGATGCTCGCGGGCGCCGTTCAGCCGCCGCGCCACCGCCTTGTACAGCGTCTCGATGATCAGGGTCGACTTGCCGCCGCCGGACACGCCGGTTACGCAGGTGAGCACGCCGAGCGGGATCGAGGCGGTGACGTTCTTCAGGTTGTTGGCGCGGGCGCCGACCACGCTGATGCTGCGCCGCTCGCTCGCCTGGCGGCGGCGCGGCGGCACGGGAATCTGCTTCATGTGCGTCAGATATTGCCCGGTCAGCGAGGCCGGCGCGGCCATGATGTCGGCCGGCGTGCCCTCGGCGATCACTTCGCCGCCGTGCACGCCTGCCGCCGGGCCCATGTCGATGACATGGTCGGCGGCGCGGATGGCTTCCTCGTCGTGCTCGACAACCAGCACGGTATTGCCGATGTCGCGCAGCCGCACCAGGGTCTTCAGCAGGCGGGCATTGTCGCGCTGGTGCAGGCCGATCGAGGGCTCGTCGAGCACGTAGAGCACGCCGGTGAGGCCGGAGCCGATCTGCGAGGCAAGCCGGATGCGCTGGCTCTCGCCGCCCGACAGGGTGCCGGAATTGCGCGACATGGTGAGATATTCCAGGCCGACATTGACCAGGAAGCCGAGCCGTTCGTTGATCTCCTTGAGGATGCGCATGGCGATTTCGCGCTGCTTGGCGTTGAGTTGCTCCGGCAGGTTGTCGAACCAGCGCGCCGCGTCCAGGATCGATTGCTCGACCACCTCGCCGATATGCTTGCCGCCGATCTTGACCGCGAGCGCTTCCGGCTTCAGACGGTGGCCGTGGCAGGTCTCGCAGGTGGTGGCGCTCTGGAAGCGCTCGAGGTCTTCGCGGATCCACGAGGAATCGGTCTCGCGCCAGCGCCGCTCCATGTTGGGGATGACGCCCTCGAACGGCTTGTGCGTGGTGTAGGTGCGCAGGCCGTCGTCGAAGGTCATGGCCACCGGCTGCTCGCCGCTGCCGTAGAGGATCAGCTTCCGCACCTTCGCATCCAGCTCGGCCCAGGGCTTGGTCGTGGAGAATTTGAACTGCCGCGCCAGGCTGTCGAGCGTCTGCGTGTAGTAGGGCGAGGTCGATTTCGCCCAGGCCGCGATGGCGCCCTCGCGCAGCGACAGGCGCTCGTCCGGCACCACCAGGTCGGGATCGAACACCAGCTTGCTGCCGAGCCCGTCGCAGGCCGGGCAGGCGCCGTGCGGGTTGTTGAAGGAGAACAGCCGCGGCTCGATCTCGTCGATGGTGAAGCCGGAGACCGGGCAAGCGAACTTGGCGGAGAAGATGGTCTTCTCGCCGCTGTCGGCATTGTCCGCGTGCACGATGCCGTCGGCCAGGCCGAGCGCCGTCTCCAGGCTGTCGGCGAGCCGCGTCTGCAGGCCCGGGCGCACCACGACGCGGTCGACCACCACGTCGATATCGTGCTTCAGCTTCTTGTTGAGCGCCGGCACGGCGTCGATCTCGTGGAGCTTGCCGTCGACGCGCACGCGCTGGAAGCCGCGCTTCTGCAAATCGGCGAACTCCTTGCGGTATTCGCCCTTGCGGCCGCGGATCATCGGCGCCATCAGATAGAGCCGCGTGCCTTCCGGCATGGCCATGATGCGGTCGACCATCTGCGACACGGTCTGGCTCTCGATCGGCAGCCCCGTCGCCGGCGAATAGGGCACGCCGATGCGGGCGTAGAGCAGCCGCAGGTAGTCGTAGATCTCGGTCACCGTGCCGACGGTGGAGCGCGGGTTGCGCGAGGTGGTCTTCTGCTCGATGGAGATGGCTGGCGACAGGCCCTCGATGTGATCGACGTCGGGCTTCTGCATCAGCTCGAGGAACTGGCGCGCATAGGCCGACAGCGATTCGACATAGCGCCGCTGGCCCTCGGCATAGACGGTGTCGAAGGCGAGCGAGGATTTGCCCGAGCCGGACAGGCCGGTGATCACCACCAGGCGGTCGCGCGGAATATCCACGTCCACGTTCTTCAGATTGTGCTCGCGGGCACCGCGGATGGAAATGGTCTTGCTCATGGCCTGGCCAACCGGAATCTGGCGATCGCTGGAGGCGCGGACGGCGGGTCCGCGCGGAGCGGCATTATGGGGTAAATCGGGCACTGGCGGTAACCCGACTTTTCGGCATATAGTGCTGCATTCGTTCTCATCCAACCCCTGGGCGGTAACCAGCCATGGCAGGCAGCGTCAACAAGGTGATTTTGATCGGTAATCTCGGCCGCGATCCGGAAATCCGCAGCACCCAGGACGGCACCGAGATCGCCAACCTGTCGGTGGCCACCTCGGAGACCTGGCGCGACCGTGCCTCGGGCGAGCGCCGCGAGCGGACCGAATGGCACCGGGTGGTGATCTTCAACGAGAACCTGGTCAAGGTGGTGAAGCAGTACCTGAAGAAGGGCGCCAAGGTGTACCTGGAGGGCACGCTGCAGACGCGCAAATGGACCGACCAGTCGGGCCAGGAGAAGTACACGACCGAGGTGGTGCTGCCGCGCTTCCGCGGCGAACTCACCATGCTGGACGGACGCGGCGGGGGCGACGGCGGCGGCTACGAGGGCGGCTCGGAAGGCGGCGGATCGAGCGGCGGCGGCAGCCGCATGGGCGGTCGCGGCATACCCGCCGGCGGCGGCGCCAAGGGGGCCGATCTCGATGACGAAATTCCTTTTTGACGCGCCGCATTAAGAAAAGGCTTTTCAAACACATACGACTCGTCGCCTCGCCTTGTGGGTGAAGCTCCGGCGGGACGGTTTTCGGCGCCGCAAAACGTTGTGAGCGGCGGCGGAAACTGCTATTAGTTCGGCCATGCGTTCACGCCCTGTTTCGGCGGAAGGTCCGCGCGCTTGAGCGACACGCCGCCGCCCCCGTTCGACGTATCGCCGGTCGTCATCGAAGAGGAGATGAAGCGCTCCTACCTCGATTACGCCATGAGCGTGATCGTGGCCCGGGCGCTGCCCGACGTGCGCGACGGCCTGAAGCCGGTGCACCGCCGCATCCTCTTCGCCATGAACGAGGGCGGCTACAGCGCCGACCGGGCGTATAGCAAGTCGGCGCGTATCGTCGGCGACGTCATGGGCAAATACCATCCGCACGGCGACACGGCGATCTACGATGCCATGGTGCGCATGGCCCAGGATTTCGCCATGCGCCTGCCGCTGCTCGACGGGCAGGGCAATTTCGGCTCCATGGACGGCGATCCGCCGGCGGCCATGCGCTACACGGAAATCCGCATGGCGCGGGCGGCGGAGGCGCTGCTCACCGACATCGACGAAGAGACCGTCGATTTCCAGCCCAACTACGACGACAAGGCGCAGGAGCCGACGGTCCTGCCGGCGCAGTTCCCGAACCTGCTGGTCAATGGCGCCGGCGGCATCGCCGTCGGCATGGCGACCAATATCCCGCCGCACAACCTCGGCGAGGTGATCGATGCCTGCTGCGCCTATCTCGGCAATCCCGAGATCGACATCGCCGAATTGATGAGCCACATGCCGGCGCCGGACTTTCCGACCGGCGGCATCATCCTCGGCACCGTCGGCGTGCGCATGGGCTTCCACCTCGGCCGCGGTTCCATCGTCATGCGCGGCCGGGTCAAGGTGGAGGAGATCCGCAAGGACCGCGAGGCGCTGATCATCACCGAGATTCCCTACCAGGTGAACAAGGCGGTGCTGGTGGAGAAGATCGCCGAGGCGGTGCGGCTGAAGAAGATCGACGGCATCGCCGACCTCCGCGACGAATCCGACCGCGACGGCGTGCGCGTGGTGGTCGAGCTCAAGCGCGAGGCCATGGCCGAGATCGTGCTGAACCAGCTCTACCGCTTCACGCCGCTGCAGACCTCGTTCGGCGTCAACATGCTGGCGCTGAACCGTGGCCGGCCGGAGCTGATGAACCTCAAGCAGTGCATCGCCGCCTTCGTCGAGTTCCGCGAGGAGGTGATCACCCGGCGCACCCGCTTCCGCCTGCGCAAGGCCCGCGAGCGCGCCCACGTGCTGGTCGGGCTGGCCATCGCCGTCGCCAATATCGACGAGATGATCCGGCTGATCCGCGGCGCGCCGGATCCGGCGACGGCGCGCGAGCAGTTGATGGCGCGCGACTGGTCGGCCGCCGACGTGGCCGACCTGGTGGCGCTGATCGACGAGCCCGGCCAGACCATCGCCGCCGGCATCTATCGCCTGTCCGACGGGCAGGCCCGCGCCATCCTCGACCTCCGGCTGCAGCGCCTGACGGCGCTCGGCCGCGACGAGATCGCCGACGAGCTGAAGACGCTCGGCGCCGAGATCGCCGACTACCTGGCGATCCTCGCCAGCCGGGTGCGGCTGCTCGGCATCCTGCGCGACGAGCTGCTGCAGATGAAGGCGGAGTTCAGCACGCCGCGGCGCACCGAGATCCAGGAAAGCGAATTCGAGCACGAGCCGGAAGACCTGATCCAGCGCGAGGACATGGTGGTGACGGTGAGCCATGCCGGCTATGTCAAGCGCGTGCCGCTGTCCACCTACCGGCCGCAGCGCCGCGGCGGCAAGGGCCGCGCCGGCATGACCACGCGCGAGGAGGATTTCGTCACCCGCGTCTTCGTCGCCGATACCCATACGCCGGTGCTGTTCTTCTCCAACTTCGGCCGGGTCTACAAGCTCAAGGTCTACCGCCTGCCGCTGGCGACGCCGCAGTCGCGCGGCAAGGCCATGGTCAACCTGCTGCCGCTGGCCGAGGGCGAGAGCATCCAGACGCTGATGCCGCTGCCCGAGAACGAGGCGGGCTGGGGCGAGCTGCATGTCATGTTCGCCACCGCCAAGGGCAACGTCAGGCGCAATGCGCTGAGCGACTTCACCAGCGTGCTGGCCAACGGCAAGATCGCCATGCGCTTCGAGGGCGAGGACGCCGGCGACCGGCTGGTCAGCGTGCTGCCCTGCGGCGAGCGCCACGACGTGCTGCTCAATGCCCGCGGCGGCAAGAGCGTGCGCTTCCCGGTGAGCGACGTCCGCGTGTTCCAGAGCCGCACCTCGGTCGGCGTGCGCGGCATGAAGCTTGCCGGCGACGACGAAGTCATCTCCATGGCCGTCATCCGCCATGTGGAAGCCACCGCCGAGGAGCGCCGCGCCTATCTGAAATATGCCGCCGCCCAGCGCCGCCTGGTGGTGGGCGACGAACCGGAGGCGGAAGCGCCGGTGGCGGAGGACGACGAG
>DATKQA010000099.1:0-5142 GCA_035523835.1 Candidatus Sulfotelmatobacter sp. | reverse complement strand
TTGATGCGGCGCGCCGCCGCCGGCGCCGCGTCACGCAGTGGGATCGCGCCGCCGGGCGGACGGCAACCGCCGATAGCCGGCCGGCCGTACCTCGTGCGCGTTTCCAGCCCTATCGGCCCGGGCGCTTGCTTTATCGGCGCTTGCTTTATCATAGCGGCAACGAAGCGCCGGTTCGATCGGCGCGCGCCGCGATGCGCCGGCTAATCCGCCGCCTGCCTCTCCTCCATCTTGGCGAGCGTCGCGGCGAGCGCTTCATAGCCCTTGGCGATGGCGAGCAGGCCCGCCCGCGCCGCCGGGTCATGGAACCCTTGCGCCATGTCGTGGACTTCTGCCGCGCGGGCAAGCCAGTAGTCGGCCTTGCTGCGGAAATCTCTTTCCATGCCGGCACCGTAGAGTCGAAGCGTGCGACTGGCGAGGCCGTTTCGGCCTTCACCACGGAATGGTCACCGCCGCCGACGCCGGCGCCGCGACCGGAAATTTCACCGTCGATCACGTTTTGTTCTTGACTATGCCCGGGGCACTGTCTATAAAGACACCATGTTGAAGATGTGCGCCCGGCGCCGATGGCCCGGGCGCTTCGCGTTTCCGGGCCGGGCCGAGGCTGACATCTCCCCGGCCGCACGGCCGAACCGCCGGGAGGGCCGCCGATGCAGGCATGCGGCGGCTGGCTGCTCGGCCTGCTCTGCGGCGCCGCGCTCGGCTATGTCCTCGGCCTGGTGAAGCAGCAGGCCGAGCACGAGCACTACCGCCGGCACCACGATCCCGCCGGCCAGCCGCACCTTCTCTGGTCGCGCCGCTACGAGCGGCTGCTCCGCGCCGACGCGGCCGAGCGGCCGCGGCCCGAGCACAATATCGCCACCTGAGACGCCGGCGCCCGCCGCGCCGGCCGGGCGGCGCCGCGAATGTCGCAGCAACGGTTCTGCCAGGGAGCGCAAGGCATGTCGGTTCTCCGCCGCGACCTCATCTATTACGGCTCGGCCGCCATGCCGGAGGCCGACGGCGCGACGGTCGGCGGCGCGGTGGATTTCACCCGCCGCGTCAGCTTCGCCGATATCGCGCCGGCCGGTACGCTCGACTATGTCGCCGCGGCCGCGGTCGACACGGCGACCAGGCTGACCAGCCAGGGCCGCGACGCGAGCGGCGTGGTGCGCAGCGAGACCGTCACCTTGGGCGGCACCACCGTGGTCGCCGGCACGCAGAGCTACGAACGCCTGCTGGCGCTCGCCGCCTCTGGCGCCACGGCGAACGGGCCGCTCGCCAATCCCGGCGGCACGGCGGCATCAGGCGATGTCGCCGCCATCGGCCATACGCGGATCATCGCCGGCCACACCGCGCAGGGCGCCGCCAACGCGACCGCCGGCGCCGACGCCAGCATCACGCTCCAGGCGGGCGACGGCGCCAGTGTCGCGCCGGAGATGATCATCCGCATCACCAACAATTCGCCGGCCGGCGTGCAGTACCAGCTTCGCCGCATCCTCGCCGTCGCCGGCGACGTCTGCACCGTCAACCGCGACTGGAGCACCTTGCCCGGCAGCGCCACCACCTACGACGTGGCCGAGGGCATGCTGTGCGAGATCGCGCCGAATCCGGTCAGCGCCGTCATCCGCGTCGGCGCCACCATCGCCGCCGATGTCGCCGGCGGGGCGGGGCGGAGCTACTACGAGAAGATTTTCACCGTGAACAACAATACGACGACCGCGCTCACCGCCGCCGCGATCGCGCTGCAGGCGGAAAGCCCGGCGCTGCCCGGGTCGGCGGCCCTCGCCATCGCGCTCTGCAACGCGCTCGACGACAGCGGCAGCGTCGCCAACCGGCAGACCGCGCCGGCCTCCGGCATCACCGCCTTCACGTCCGGCGCGCCGCCGCAGAGCATCGGCGTGCCGGCGCCGGGCAACCTGCCGGCCGGCGCCGCGCCGAACGCCGCCGGGGCGCAGGGCATCTGGATCAACTGGAACCTGTCCGCCGGCACCGCCGCCTACAAGGGCACGGCGACCTTGCGCACCCAGGGCACCACGACTTAAAGCGCGGGACAGGTCATGCACGCCAACTGGTGCAAGGAAACCACCACCACGACGGGGACCGGGACGCTGGCACTGTCGGCGGTCACCGGCTTCCCGCGCTTCGCCAATCACTTCATCGACGGTCAGCCCTGCAGCTACGCCATCCTGGACAGCACCGGGGCGCCGGTCGAGGCCGGCATCGGTCACTATGTCGCCTCGAACCAGATCGCGCGCGACTACGCCACCAGCACTTACATCGCGGGCACGCTGAGCGAGCCGGCGTCCGCCTTCGCCAACCTCGGCACCGACAACACCAATTCGCCGTGGACGGTGATCGCCTCGCCGATCGGCCAGAGCCTGCTGCCGGCGCAGCCGGGGTTTGTGTCGGCGGCGCCGAACAAGTATCTGGTCGCGCCGAACTACGTGAACCCCGGCGGCGGCTCGGCGCAGACCATGGTGGCGAACACCCCCTGGGTGACCACCTTCTACATGGAATACGGGCGCGAGATCGCCGCCTTCGGCGTGAACGTCACCACCGCCGCGGGCACCTCGTCGAACAAGATCACCATCGGCCTCTATCCGCTGCGCGGCGACGGCAGCATCGCGCCGGCGCTCGCCATCTCGGCCGCGATCGACCCGAGCAGCACCGGCTTTAAGACAGCCGGTCCCGCCTCGGGCGGCAACTTTCTGGTGCCGCCCGGTTGGTATCTCGCCGCTATCGCCAGCGACGTGACCTGCGCGATCTCGGCCTTCACCGCCGGGGCGGGCCAGGACTTCCTCGGGCCGTCGCCCTTCGGCATCAATTCGTCACTTCAATCCATCGGCCGGATGCTCGCCTCGACGGTGACCGCCGGCCAGCTCGTCTCGTCGCTCGGCACGCTGTCGAGCCCGGCGAGTATCAACGCGACCTTCCCGCCGCTGATCGTCCTGGTGGCCGCATGAGCATCGCCTACGTCGAAAAGGGCTACGGCCTGCATCTGGCGATCCAGGCCGCCGGGCATTCCCTGGTGCAGCGGAACGGCGTCTGGGTTGCCGACGACGATGCCGCGGTGCAGGCGATCATCGACGGCTATATCGGCACGTCCGACAAGCTGGCAGCGCTCGCCGCCCAATACGCCGCGCTCTACACCGCCGGGCGCAACTACGCCGGCAAGAACTACCAGATCGACGCGGCGAGCCAGGGCAGCATCAGCGCCATGGGCGCGCTCGCCGCAGCCGTGCTCGCCAACACGCCGGGCGCGGCGGCGTGGCCCACGGGCTTCTACTGGATCGCCAGCGACAACAGCCATGTCGCCATGGCGGCGGCCGACATGTATGCCTTCGCGCAAAACGTGGCAGCCTACGTCTCCACCCTGGTGCTGACGAATGCCGCTCTCAAGGCGGCGATATCAGCCTGCACCACGCAAGCCGAGCTGGACGCCATCGACGTGACGCCCGGCTGGCCGGCGAACTGACATGCTGCTTGGCGCCGCGCCGCTCGCCACCTTGCCGCTGGCGGTTGCGCCATTTTCCGGCGGCGGCAGCGGTTCGACCTGCACGCTCGACGGCGGTCTCGCCCTGGAATGGCTGGCGGCGGATCGTGCCGACGTGGCGCTGCCGGGCGAGCTTTCGCTGTCGCTTTGCGGCGACGGCAGCCTGCCTGCGGAATGGCCGAGCGGTGTGCGCCAGGACGGATCGGCCGCCACGGAATGGCTGGCGACGGCGCGGCGCGAGGCCGGCCTGCCGGTCGCGAACCTGGCCGCAGCGGCGGGCGACGCCGCGCTGCCCGACGAATGGCGGGGCGCGCTGGCGCTGGCGCTCGACGGCCTGCTGCCGCTCGAATGGCTCGGCCTGGTCCGCGCAGACGGAATGCTGCCGGTGGAATTCGCCGGCGCGGCCGGCTTCCTCGGCCGCATCTTCCTGCAGAACGAAAGCCTGGCGCCGCCTGGCGTCGCCGCCGAGGCGCTGCGCGTGCCGACGGCCGCCGGCGAGGCGCTGATCCAACCCGCCACCGCGAGCGAGAGGTTGCAATGACGACCCGCACGACCTTCATCGGCGGCGCCAGCCAGCCGGTCGCCAGCGGCGAAACCGCCCAATATAAATGCCAGTTGCTCGACGAGACCGGCGCCGCCGTGCCGGCGAGCGCGCTCACGGCACTGACCCTCTCCATCGTCGATACCGCGACCGGCGCCGTGGTCAACGGCTGCAGCGCCGCCGATATCCTCAACACCGGCCGCGGCACGGTCGATGCGGCGGGCAACCTGGCGATCACCCTGACGCCGGCCGATACCGCGCTCTTGGCGGCGGACGACGCGCAAGAATGTCGTTCGCTCGTCATCGACTGGACCTACGGCGACGGCAGCAAGATCGGCCGCCACCAGGTCGATTTCCTGATCGTCGCCCTCGGCGGAGCCTGACCATGCCGGTGCTGGACAATCCGCGCTGGGAGCGGTTCGCGCTGCTGATGTCGCAGGGCGCCGATTCGGCCGAGGCCTATGCCGCCGCGGGCTACAGGGCAAAAAGCCGCGCCGCTCGCCAAGATGGCGCGTGTCGGCTTGGCAAGCGGCCCGAGGTCGCCCAGCGCATCCGCGAGTTTCAGGAGAACGTCGCCGAGCGCACGATCGCCGAGGTTGCCGGCTGGCTCGCCGAGCCGCTGATGGGCAAGACGGAAGTGCTGGCGCGGCTGCAGGCGATGGCGCGCCTCGATCTGCGCAAGCTCGCGGCCTGGGGCGGCGCAGCGGTCGCCGCCGACGGCACGGTGTCGCTGAGCCGGAAGAACTATTTCGCCTTCCTGAAGAGCAGCGAGATCGACGCGGCCACCGCCTCGGCCATCGCCGAGGTGACGCAGGGCAAGGACGGCACGGTCAGGATCAAGCTGCACGACAAGCAGGCGGCGCTGCGCGACTACGCCCGCCTGCAGGGCTGGCTGAGCGAGAAGCACGAGCTGACCGGGCCCGACGGCGCGCCGCTCAGCTTCACCATCAAGGTGGGCGATGACGGGCAGGGACGCGGCGGCGGAGACGGCGGCGGCGGCAAGGATTGAATATCGCCGGCCCTGGCTCTACGCCAAGCAGCGCCGCGCCATCTTCGAGCCGGTCGATGCCGCGGGCGCGCCGGCGCGCTACAGCCTGATCGAGGCCTCGACCAAGTCCGGCAAGACCGT
>DATKQA010000098.1:0-2399 GCA_035523835.1 Candidatus Sulfotelmatobacter sp. | reverse complement strand
GCCGCGCGCGACATGCTCGACGGCGGCGCCTTCCAGCCGTTCCAGCCGATCGCGCCGTTCCGCAACCTCAACGCCGCCTTCAAGGACGCGACGTAGCGGCGCCTCAGGCGCCGGCGCGGCGGCCGGTCAGTTGAAGCTGAGGCCGCCGGAGAGCGCCACCGCCTGGCCGGTCATATAGGCATTGCCGACCAGCATGAGCGCCACCGCGGCGCATTCCTCGGCGGTGCCGAAGCGGCCGAGCGGGATGCGCCCGCGCGCCTGGGCCAGGCCCGAGCCCTGCCGCACCATGTCGGTCTCGATCAGCGAGGGCGCGACGGCGTTGACCGTGATGCCCTCCTTCACCAGCCGCGCCGCATAGCCGCGCGTCAGCCCCTCCATGCCGGCCTTGGAGGCGTTGTAGTGCGGGCCGACGCCGCCGGCGCCGCGCGCCGCGCCGGAGGAGACGTTGACGATGCGGCCCCAGCGCTGCGCCCGCATGTGCGGCAGCGCCGCCTGGGTGCAGAGAAAGACCGATTTCAGGTTGACGGCGATGGTGCGGTCGAAGTCGGCCTCGGTCATCTCGTCGACGCCGCCGCGAATGGCGATGCCGGCGTTGTTGACCAGGATGTCGATGCCGCCGAATTCGCCGGCGAGGCGGGCGAACATCGCCGCCACCTGGGCGCCGTCGGAGACGTCGGCGGCAAGCGCGAGCGCGCGGCGCCCCCTGGCCTGGATGCCGGCCACCACCGTCTCCGCCTCGGCGGCGCGGCTCAGGTAGTTCACCGCCACGTCGGCACCGGCCTCGGCCAGGAGCGCGGCGATGGCCGCGCCGATGCCGCGCGCGCCGCCGGTGACCAGGGCGTTCCGGCCGGTGAGATCGGGGTGAAGCGGCATGGGCAACTCCGGAGCACGGGGCGGGGCGGCAATTCTAGCAGCCTTGCCGCGACGCGGGCAGACATGCCCGCCAGCTTGTCGCGTTCTTCCATTGTGCCTAGAGTCGCTGGCGCTTCGGGGCGGCGCGGGGATGCCATGCAGGACGGCGACAAGCTTTTTTCGGGCTCGATCGCGGCGCTCTACGACCGCCACCTCGGACCGCTGCTGTTCCAGCCCTATGCCGACGACCTGGCGCGCCGCCTCGGCGATCTCGCTGGCGGCGACCTCCTCGAAATCGCCGCCGGCACCGGCATCGTCACCGCCGCGCTCTGCGCGGCCCTGCCGCCGGCGGTCGCCGTCACCGCGACCGATCTGAACCCGGCCATGCTCGAGGCGGCGGCGCAGAAGCCGGGTCTCGCCCGCGCCCGCTTCCGCCAGGCGGATGCCCAGGCGCTGCCTTTCGCCGACACGAGCTTCGATGCCGTGGTCTGCCAGTTCGGCGTCATGTTCTTCCCCGACAAGGCCGGCGCCTACGGCGAGATGCGCCGCGTGCTGCGGCCGGGCGGGCGGCTCCTGTTCAACGTCTGGGACAAGATCGAGGCCAATCCGCTCTCGCAGGCGGTGACCGACACGGTGGCGGCGCTGTTCCCGGCCGATCCGCCGCGCTTCCTCGCGCGCACGCCGCACGGCTATTGCGACATCGGCGCGATCCGCGCCGCGCTCGCCGCCGCCGGCTTCCGCGACATCGCGGCGGAGACGGTGGCGCTGACCGGCGGCGCGCCGGATGCCCGCGCCGCCGCCATCGGCCTGTGCCAGGGCACGCCGCTCCGCAACGAGATCGAGGCGCGCGCCGCCGACCGGCTCACCGAGGTGACCGACGAGGTCGCGGCCATGCTCCGGGCGCGCTACGGCGCCGGCGCCATCGCCGACCGCATCCAGGCGATCGTCTTCAGCGCGCGGGCCTAGTGGTGCGAGTCTGACAGAAAGAACCCTTTGTGGTTCTTTCTGTCAGGCCGCACCACAAGGTGTCTAAAGGATTGTGATGCAAAGCCGACACAATGAGCCGGACTCAAGCGTCTGGTTTGCACCACTAGCGCCTCAGGCCTTGCGCGCTGCCAGCAGCCAGCCGAACAGCGCCGTCGCCAGCGCGGCGCCGATGGCCTGGGCGATGATGAAGCCGAGAACATGTGCCGGCGCGATGCCGGCGAAGGTATTGGTGAGCGCGCGGGCGATGGTCACCGCCGGATTGGCGAAGGAGGTGGAGGCGGTGAACCAGTAGGCGCCGGTGATATAGGCGGCGACGGCATAGGGCATGGCCGCCGGCGCGTGCCGGCCGCCGCTCAGGATCAGCCCGACCAGGCCGAAGGTGGCGACGCCTTCGCCCACCCGTTCGCCGAAGCTGCCGCGCGCGTGCGTCGCCGCCTGCAGGATCGGCAGGCCGAACATCAGGTGCGCCAGCCAGACGCCGGCCACCGCGCCGGCGAACTGCGCCGGCAGGTAGAGTGCCGCCGCGCGCCGTGAAACGTCGCCGCGCGCATAGAGCGCCA
>DATKQA010000097.1:0-4688 GCA_035523835.1 Candidatus Sulfotelmatobacter sp. | reverse complement strand
CGCCATGGCTGGCGCGGCGCGCGCAAAAGCCGGCCCGAGCTTTGACCTCATCCTGGCGCGGCCATGCGGCGAGATGGTTCGTTCCGTTCGCCATCGGGTTCGTCATTGCCTATCCGATGATCGTCATTCTCACCTCCGGCTTCGGCGGCGCGCAGAAGTGGATCGACAATTTCGGCATCCAAATCCTGATCTATGTGATGCTTGGCTGGGGCCTCAATATCGTCGTTGGCTTCGCCGGCCTTCTCGATCTCGGCTATGTCGCTTTCTATGCAGTCGGCGCCTATTCGTGCGCGCTGCTGGGCAAGACCTTCGGCCTGTCGTTCTGGATTCTCCTGCCGCTCGCCGGCATCCTGTCCTCGTTCTGGGGCATTCTGCTCGGCTTTCCGGTGTTGCGGCTGCGCGGCGACTATCTGGCCATCGTCACGCTCGGCTTCGGCGAGATGGTGCGCATCGTGCTCAACAACTGGACCAGCTTCACCGGCGGCCCGGACGGGCTGCTGCACATCCCGCAGCCGACCTTCTTCGGCATCGAATTCGCCGAGCAGGCCGAGCCCGGCCATACCACGTTCCACCAGTTGTTCGGCCTGCCCTACGACGACTTCCAGCAACTGAGCTTCCTCTACTACCTGATCCTGGTGCTCGCCCTGGTCACCAATGCCTTCACCTTGCGCCTGCGCCGGCTGCCGATCGGCCGCGCCTGGGAGGCGCTGCGCGAGGACGAGGTCGCCTGCCGCTCGCTCGGCATCAACCCGACCACGACCAAGCTCTCGGCTTTCGCCATCGGCGCCATGCTGGCCGGCTTCGCCGGTTCCTTCTTCGCCACGCGGCAGACCTTCATCAGCCCCGAAAGCTTCGTCTTCATCGAATCCGCCATCATCCTGTCGATCGTCGTGCTCGGCGGCATGGGCAGCCAGTTCGGCGTGGTCGCCGCCGCCGCCATCCTCATCCTGCTGCCGGAGTTCGGCCGCGCCCTGCAGGATTTCCGCATGCTCTGCTTCGGCGCCGCCATGGTGCTGATCATGGTGTGGCGGCCGCAGGGGCTGATGGCGCATCGCGCGCCGAGCCTGCTGCTCGGCGCCATGCCCGCGCGAGGTGGCGGCGAGGCATGAGCGAAGGGCGGGCCCTGCTTGCGGTCGAGCACCTGACCATGCGCTTCGGCGGGCTGGTCGCCGTCGACGACCTGTCGTTCGCGGCGCAAAATCGCGCCATCACCGCCATCATCGGGCCGAACGGCGCCGGCAAGACCACCGTCTTCAACTGCCTGACCGGCTTCTACAAGCCGACGGTCGGGCGGCTCGCCGTGGCGCATGCGGACGGCGGCCACTATCTCCTCGAGCGCATGGAAGGCTTCCGCATCGCCCGCGACGCGCGCATCGCCCGCACCTTCCAGGGCGTGCGGCTGTTCCAGCGCATGACGGTGCTGGAAAACCTCATCGTGGCGCAGCACAACCACCTGATGCGGGCATCGCTCTGGACTGTGGCCGGCCTGCTCGGCTTGCCGCGCTACCACCAGGCCGAGCGCGCCGCCGTCGATAAGGCCCGCTTCTGGCTCGAGCAGATCGGCCTGACGGCGCAGGCCGACTGGGAAGCCGGCAATCTGCCCTATGGCGCGCAGCGCCGGCTGGAGGTGGCGCGGGCCATGTGCATCGAGCCGGTGCTGCTCTGTCTCGACGAGCCGGCCGCCGGCCTGAATCCGCGCGAGTCGGCCGAACTGAACGAGCTCCTGATCGGCATTCGCGACCGGCACCGGATCGGCCTGCTGCTGATCGAGCACGACATGAGCGTGGTCATGGGCATTTCCGACCACGTCGTGGTGCTCGACTACGGCCGCAAGATCGCCGAAGGACCGCCGGCCGCGGTGCGCAGCGATCCGAACGTCATCCGCGCCTATCTCGGCGAGAGCGAGGATGTCGATCCCGCGGCGGCGCTCGCCGCCGATATGCATGGCGCCGGTGCGGTGCCGCGCTGATGCTGAGCGTCAGCGGCGTCCACAGCCATTACGGCCACATCGAGGCGCTGCGCGGCGTCGACCTGGAGGTCGGGGCCGGCGAAATCGTCGCCCTGATCGGCGCCAACGGCGCCGGCAAGTCGACCCTGTTGATGACCATCTGCGGCAACCCGACCGCGAGCGCGGGGCGCATCCTCTATCAGGGCCGCGACATCACCCGCCTGGAGACCTTCGACATCATCCGTCTCGGCATCGCCCATGCGCCGGAGGGGCGGCGCATCTTTCCGCGCATGACCGTGCTGGAGAATTTGCAGATGGGCGCCGGCACCGCCGACGCGGCGCATTTCGCCGGCGACCTCGAACGCATCTACGGCCTGTTTCCCATCCTGCGGCAGCGCCAGACACAGCGCGGCGGCACGCTCTCGGGCGGCGAGCAGCAGATGCTGGCCATCGGCCGTGCCCTGATGAGCCGGCCGAAACTGCTGCTGCTCGACGAACCCTCTCTCGGCCTCGCGCCCCTGATCGTGAAGCAGATCTTCGCCGTGCTGCAGGAGATCAACGTGGCGCAGGGCGTAACCATCCTGCTGGTCGAGCAGAACGCGCACCACGCGCTTCGGCTGGCGCACCGCGGCTACGTGCTGGTCAACGGCGCCATCAGCCTGAGCGGCAGCGGGCAGGAGCTGCTGCGCAACCGCGAGGTGCGCGCCGCCTATCTGGAAGGGCACCGCTAGACCATGCCCATGGTGCTCGACACCTCGCTGCCCGTGTTCGTCGGCCTGACCGTCTGTCTGTTCGGCCTGGCCAGTTTTCTGACCGGCCAGGCGCTGGCCATGACCTGGCGCCCGGCCTGGCAGGTGCTGCCCTGCGGCCTGGCGCTCGCGGCCTTTGATCGCTTCCTGGTCTATGCGCTGTTCGACGGCGAGCTTCTGTCGCCTTCGGGCTATGGCCTCTATGCCCTGTTGCTGCTGGCGATCTGCGCCGCCGCCTACCGGCTGACCCAGGCGCACAAGATGGTGGCGCAATATCCCTGGCTCTACGAGCGCGCCGGGCTGTTCGGCTGGCGCCGGCGCAACGATGCCTGAGCGGCGATGCATTGTTACAGGACAATTGCCCGCTTTGGAGTACCATCGCCTTGTGGGGCGCCGGATTCGGGCGCGTTTTGGCGTCGCGCGGCAGGGCAACGCGCGGCGTCTTAAGCGAGACAGGGAGAGCAGCAGCAATGTTGAAAATGATCACAGGCCTTCTGGCGGCGGCGGCCATGTCGGTCTTCGCTGCAACGGTTGCGCAAGGCGACGAGATCGTCATCGCCTCCGCCGGCCCGATGACCGGGCAGTACGCCAAGTTCGGCGAGCAGCTCCGCATGGGCGCGCAGCAGGCGGTGGCCGACCTGAACGCCAAGGGCGGCGTGCTCGGCAAACAGCTTCGCCTGGAGATCGGCGACGATGCCTGCGATCCCAAGCAGGCCGAGGCGGTCGCCCGCCAGCTCGTCGAGAAGAAGGTCGTCTTCGTCGCCGGGCACTTCTGCTCCGGCTCGTCGATCCCGGCGTCCGCCGTCTACAACAAGGCGAAAGTGCTGCAGATCACCCCGGCTTCGACCAATCCGCAATTGACCGAGCAGGGCTATTGGAACGTGTTCCGCACCTGCGGCCGCGACGACCAGCAGGGCCAGATCGCCGGCGACTATATCGCCGCGCACTACAAGGGCAAGAACATCGCCATCGCCCATGACAAGCAGACCTACTCGCAGGGCCTCGCCGATGCGACCCGCGACGAGCTGCACAAGAAGGGCATCAAGGAGGCGCTGTACGACACGGTCACCAAGGACGAGAAGGACTTCTCCGCCTTCGTCACCAAGCTCAAGGCCAACAAGATCGACGTGCTCTACTACGGCGGCTATCACCCCGAGGCGGCACTGATCGTCCGGCAGATGCGCGAGCAGGGCCTGAAGACCCAGCTCATTTCCGGCGACGCGCTGGTCACCGACGAATTCTGGAAGATCTCCGGCGCGGCCGGCGAAGGCACCTTGATGACCTTCGGTCCCGACCCGCGCAAGAAGAAGGAAGCGGCCGGCGTGGTGGCGGAATTCGCCAAGGCCAAGTTCGATCCCGAGGGCTATACGCTCTACACCTACGCCGCCATCCAGGCCTGGGCGCAGGCCGCGACCAAGGCGGGCAGCACCGATCCGAAGGCCGTCGCGGACGCGCTGCACGGCATCACCGCGCAAACGGTGATCGGGCCGCTCAGCTTCGATGCCAAGGGCGACGTCAAGGAACCGACCTACGTCTGGTACATCTGGAAGAACGGCAGCTACGCCGAGATGTGACCCGGGCGCTACCACGCCGGTCAATTCGGAACAGCCCGGCCGCGCGCCGGGCTGTTTTGCTTTGGGCCGAGGGCGGGTGGATCGTGCGGCCTATTTGCCCTTGCCGCCGCGGCCCTTGTGGCCGAGGCCGATCTTCTTGGCGAAGGCCGAGCGCTGGCGGGCATAGTTCGGCGCCACCATCGGATAGTCGGACGGCAGCCCCCATTTCGCCCGGTACTCCTCGGGCGTCAGGCCGTAGGTCGAGCGCAGATAGCGCTTCAGCATCTTGAGCTTCTTGCCGTCCTCGAGGCAGACGATGTGGTCGTGCTGCACCGAGCGGCCCACAGGCACCGCGGGTTTCTGACGTTGCGGCGCCGGCGCCGGCGCCGGCTGCTGTCCGAGCTTGGACAGGGCAGCGTAGACTTGCGCAAGCACGTC
>DATKQA010000096.1:0-8848 GCA_035523835.1 Candidatus Sulfotelmatobacter sp. | reverse complement strand
GCCGTGAGAGCTAGCTTCGCGCCCATCGGTCCGGAGAGCACAGAATGCCCGTCCTTCGCGTCGCTCGCCTCGCGGCGTCCGTCGCCTTCGCGCTGCTCGCCGCCGCCGCCGCCGAGCCGGCACGACCGGTCGGCTATGTCTTGGGCCGGGTCGCGGCGGGGGAAGCGGAAGTGCTCTCCATCGGCGTGCTCGATGCGGCGCGGCGCCGCGGCGTCGGGCGCGCGCTGATGGCGGCCGTCGCCGCGGAGGCCGCGCGGCACGGCGCGACCAGCCTGTTCCTGGAGGTCGCCGAGGACAATGCCGCGGCCCTGGCGCTCTACGAGAGCCTTGATTTCCGCCCCGTCGGCCGGCGTCCCGGCTATTATCGGCGCCCGGTCAGGACGGTCGATGCCCGCATCCTGAGATTGCAACTCCAGCGATGATCGCGGCAAGTTTAACGACTGAAACATCGATGGTTGCGTCTGGTATTCGCCTGAATACTGCGAGCACAAGCCACAGACCCTGTGAGAATCTCGTGACATTGTCTAAATTCGGGATTGTCAATTAGACTTGCTTATTGTTTTACGGTTGCCTTCCGAGTAAAGAGATCATATATACCCGACAATATCGACTGGAGGTCGTAGAAGTTGATGACGGATAAACTGGACAAAAGCGAACTCCTGGCACTCACCACCGATATCGTGGCCTCGCACGTCGCCAATAACCGGATCGACGGTAGTGAATTACCGCAACTCATCCGGCAAGTATTCTCCACCCTCTCCAGCATCGGCGAGGGCAGTGCAGCGCCCGAGCGGCCGCAGCCGGCGGTCGCCGTGAAGAAGTCGATCACGCCCGAGTTCATCATCTGCCTTGAGGATGGCAAGCCGCTGAAAATGCTGAAGCGGCATCTCAAGACGAGTTATAATATGACGCCCGAGGAATATCGGGAACGTTGGGGCCTGCCGGCGGACTATCCGATGGTTGCCCCTAATTACGCCGTGCAACGGCGCGAGTTGGCAAAGAAGATCGGGCTCGGCACCGCGCGCAGCAAGGGTCGACGCTAGGTCGGGCGCAGGCCGGCGCCGGCTTGGCGCGTCGGCTCGGGTCACACGGCGCTAACCGGGTTCGCTGGGGTGACGATGCCGCATCGCTTGGAACAGCTTTGTATCGAGAAAGGCATGCGGATGACGGAACAGCGCCGGGTCATCGCCCGCGTGCTGTCGAGCGCGTCCGACCATCCCGACGTCGAGGAACTGCACCGGCGCGCCCACAAGATCGACCCCAAGATCAGCATCGCCACCGTCTACCGGACGGTTCGCATGTTCGAGGAAGCGGGCATCCTGAACCGGCATGATTTCCGCGACGGCCGCTCGCGCTACGAAGAGGCGCGCGAAGAGCATCACGATCACCTGATCGACGTCACCACGGGCAAGGTGATCGAATTCCAGAACAGCGAGATCGAGGAGCTGCAGAAGAAGATCGCCGAACGGCTCGGCTTTCGCCTGGTCGATCACCGCCTCGAGCTCTATGGCGTGTCGCTCTCTGCGCCGAAAAAAGATCCCTGACCTTCATGCCGCCGCTTCGGCCGTGGGTGACGATCGCGCTGTTCGCGCTGTGGACTTTGCCGCTCATCCCGCTGCAGATGGTGGCGGTGCGCTTCGGCTGGCGGCTGGCGGAACGGCTGCCGGTGTTCTATCACGGCGTGGTTTGCCGCATCCTCCGTGTGCAGGTGGAAACCCGCGGCCGGATCGCCGCGCAGCGGCCGGTGCTGTTCGTCTGCAACCATATTTCCTGGATCGACATAACCGTGCTGGCCAAGCTGCTGCCGGCCTCGTTCGTGGCCAAGCACGAGGTCGCCGGCTGGCCGTTCTTCGGTCTCTTGGCAAGGCTGCAGCGTTCCGTCTTCATCGAGCGGCGCGCCCGGCGCACGGCGGATCATCGCGACGAGATGACGGTGCGGCTGGAGCGCGGCGACAATCTGATCCTGTTTCCGGAAGGGACATCCAGTGACGGCATCCACGTGCTGCCGTTCAAAAGCGCGTTTTTTTCACTGGCCGAGCGCCAGGTGAACGGCCGGCCGCTGACCGTGCAGCCGGTGTCGATCGCTTTTGCGCGGCTGAACAATCTGCCGGTCGGCCGGCGCACCATGCCGGTCTATGCCTGGGTCGGCGATGAAGATCTGGCGCCGCATCTGTGGAATTTCCTGAAAGCGGGGCCGAGCACCGTGGTGGTCGAGCTGCATCCGCCGGTCACCATCGACCAGTTCGCCTCGCGCAAGGAACTGGCCCTGCACTGCCGCGCGGTGATCCGCCAGGGCGTCGACCGGGTGCTGACCGGCCGTCCGGCACCGACGGCCGAGGCGCCGCCGCCGCTGGCCGCGCCGGGCGCCGCGGTGCTGCCGGCCGGCGCCCCCTGAGCGCAAGCATTTGTCAACCCTTCCGGCGCAACCTTGACTGGGGTCGAGATATTGTTAGTGTGGCGCTCCTTGTGACCGGCCTTTCGCCATCCGGCCCACGGTCGGAGTTCCGCAGCAGTCTCCCGAGATGACCCGGTGAGCAAGAAGCTGTTTATCAAGACCTACGGCTGCCAGATGAACGTCTACGATTCCGCCCGCATGGCGGATGTCCTGGCACCGCTCGGCTATGCCGCCGCGGCGACGCCCGAGGGCGCGGACATGGTCATTCTCAACACCTGCCACGTTCGCGAGAAGGCGGCGGAGAAGGTCTATTCCGAACTCGGCCGGCTGCGCGCCCTGCAGGCCGCCAGGGCCGCTGCCGGCGGCCGCATGGTGGTGGCGGTTGCCGGCTGCGTCGCCCAGGCCGAAGGGGCGGAGATCATGCGGCGCGCGCCCAACGTCGATATCGTCTTCGGTCCGCAGACCTACCACCGGTTGCCGGAAATGGTGGCGCGGGCGAGCCGCGCCGCCGGCGGGCGCTCGGCCGGCGTGCTCGACACCGATTTTCCGGTCGAGGCGAAATTCGACTTCCTGCCGGAACAGGCGGCGCCGCAAGGCGCCAGCGCCTTCCTGACGGTGCAGGAAGGCTGCGACAAATTCTGCAGCTTCTGCGTCGTGCCCTATACCCGCGGTGCGGAATTCTCCCGCCCCGTCGCCGATATCCTGGCCGAGGCGCGGCGTCTGCTCGCCGGCGGCGCTGTCGAGATCACGCTGCTCGGCCAGAACGTCAATGCCTACCACGGCGAGGACGCCGACGGCCGCACCTGGTCGCTCGGCCGGCTGATCCGCGCGCTCGCGGAACTGCCGGGGCTGGCGCGGCTGCGCTATACCACCTCGCATCCGCTCGAAATGGATGACGACCTCATCGCCGCGCATCGCGACGTGGCGGTGCTGATGCCCTTCCTGCACCTGCCGGTGCAGTCCGGCTCCGATCGCATCCTGGAAGCGATGAACCGCCGGCACACGGCCGACCGCTATCGGCGCATCGTCGGGCGCCTGCGCGCGGCGCGGCCGGACCTCGCCCTGTCGTCGGATTTCATCGTCGGCCACCCCGGCGAGAGCGATGCGGACTTTCGCGCCACCTTGAAATTGGTCGCCGACATCGGCTTCGCCCAGGCCTACTCCTTCAAATACAGCCCGCGGCCGGGCACGCCGGCCGCCGCGCTGGAGCAGGGCGTCGTGGCGGCGGCGGTGAAGGACGAACGGCTGGCCGAGCTGCAGGCGCTGCTGGCCGGGCAGCAGCAAGCCTTCAACCGCGGCTTCGAGGGGGTTCGCACGACGGTGCTGCTGGAGCGTGCCGGCCGCCACCCGGGGCAGCTTGTCGGCCGCAGCCCGCATATGCAGGCGGTGCATGTGGCGGCGCCGGCGGCCGCGCTCGGGACGCTCGCCGCCGTCCGCATCGAGCGGGCGCATGCGGTGTCGCTCTCCGGCCGGCTCGAATCGCAGGTCGAGCATGCCGCCTGAAGCCCGCCGCGGCGATACGGCGAAAGGCGAAGGTCGCGCCATCGTGCTCGATTTCGACGACAATCGCCTGCTCGGCTCGCTGTTCGGCGAACACGACCGCAACCTCGCCCGCATCGAGCAGGCGCTCGATGTCTCGCTCAATCCGCGCGGCAATCGGCTGGCCATCTCCGGCCCACCGGCGGCGCGCGACGCGGCGCGTGCCGTGCTCGACGAACTCTACCGCCGGCTCAAGCTCGGCGAGGAGCTGAATGCCGGCGACATCGACGGCGTGCTGCGCGTCACCGGCGGGGCCCGCGGCAAGACGCGGGAGCAGGCGCGGAAGCCGCCGCCGGGCCGCGCCGTCAACGACGACGATCCCGTCATCAACACGCGCAAGCGGGTCATCGCGCCGCGCACGCCGATGCAGCGCACCTACTTGCGCGAGCTGCTGCGTTCCGACCTGGTGTTCGGCCTCGGTCCGGCCGGCACCGGCAAGACCTATCTCGCCGTCGCCGTCGCCGTTTCCATGCTGCTGTCGGGCCAGGTCGATCGCATCGTCCTGTCGCGCCCCGCGGTCGAGGCCGGCGAACGGCTGGGCTTCCTGCCGGGCGACATGCGCGAGAAGGTCGACCCCTATTTGCGGCCGCTCTATGACGCGCTTTACGACATGCTGCCGGGCGAGCAGGTGGCAAAGCGGCTGGAAAGCGGCGAGATCGAGATCGCGCCGCTCGCCTTCATGCGCGGGCGCACGCTCGCCAACGCCTATGTCATCCTCGACGAGGCGCAGAACACCACGCCGGTGCAGATGAAGATGCTGCTGACCCGGCTCGGCGAGAATTCCCGCATGTGCGTCACCGGCGACTTGAGCCAGGTCGATTTGCCGGCCGGCACGCCTTCCGGCCTCCGCGATGCACTGAGCGTTCTCGAAGGGATCGACGAAATCGCCGTCGTGCACTTCAGCGATGTCGATGTGGTACGCCACGGTCTGGTGGCCCGCGTCGTGCGCGCCTATGCCGAGCGCGACCGCGCGGCCGGGCCCGACGGCGGAGGGCAGCGGACGTGAGCGCCGACGGCGAGCGCAAGGACGCGGACAGGGCGGCGTCCGACAAGGCGAGCGAAAGCGAGCTTGCGCACGCCCGCCGCCTGCTCTCGGCCACCGCCATCCGCGCCCTGGCCGAGGATCGCTGGCAGCGGCATCGGCCGTGGCTCGACTGGCCGGTGCTGGCGCTTTGCATTGCGCTGCTTGCGGTGGTGTTCGGGCCGGGCGGGCTTTCCACGCACACCATACCGCCGCTCGATTCCATCGCCACCAAGACCGTCCGCGCCGAGCGCGACCTGCTGATCGAGGACAAGGAGGCGACCGCCCAGCGCCGCGCCACCGCCGCGGCGCAGGTTCAGCCGGTCTTCGATTTCGATCCGGAGCTCTATGCCGGCATGGCCCAGCACGTGATGCGGGCCGTGCAGAACATGGCCCAGCGCAAGCGCGAGAATGCCGGCGACACCACCCAGCGCCGGCTCGCCTTCCAACAGGAGCTGGGCCTCAAGGATGTCGGCCAGTCGATCCGGCCGGCGACCTTCGAGGCGATCGAGGCGGTGGCGGAGCCGAACGACCTCGCCACGGCGATGACCTACTTCCTCGATCTGGCGCTCGACAAGCTGGTGGTCGCCGACCGCGGCCTCTTGCCCTCGCAGGGCTCGATTACGCTGCGCAACATCCGCCACGACGCGGCGCCCATGCAGGCGGACGCGGCGACGGTGCTCGATGTCGGCCAGTTGCGGCGCCTGATGTGGTCCAAGGCCGGCGAAGCGCCCTACGGCTCGGCGCGCTCGGTGCAGCGCTTCATCATCGACGTGGTGCCGCAACTGGTGCGGCCGAACCTGACGCCGAACACCGCCGCCACCGACAAGGCGCGCAAGCTCGCGGCGCAGCAGGCAGAGCCGGTCTATGTGCGCGTCGCTGCCGGCGAGGTGGTGATCCGCGAAGGCGACCGGGTGACGCCGGCGGTGCAGGAACGCATCCGCATCATCAACGAGAGCGCGGCCCGCCACACCATGTGGGGCGAGACCGCCGCCTTCGGCCTGCTGGTCACCGGCCTCGTCCTGCTCGCCGGCTGGTATTTCCGGCGCAAGCGGCATCCGAACTGGCCGAGCCGCAAGGAAGCCTATCTCACTCTGTCGGTCGCGACGGTCTCCGGCCTGGTCTGCATCGCCGTCTATCTCGCCGGGCGTGGCCTGGTGGATACCCTGAGCCTCAACCGCGCCGCGGCGGGCTTCCTGCCGCCGGTGGCGCTGGTCAGCCTGCTGGTCGCCGTCCTGGTCGGCGCGCGCGCCACCCTGCTCGCCGGCGTCGTGCTGTCGCTCCTGATGGCCTATCGCGTCGAAGGCCACGTGCTGCTCGCCAGCTACTACATGATCGGCATCCTGCTCGGCGGCCTGACCGGGCGCAAGTGCCGGCGCCGCGCCGATCTCATGCGCGCCGGCCTGACCATCGGCATGGTGCAGGCGGCGCTCGCGCCGGTGGTGGTGCTGCTGGCCGACGGCGCGCTGCATTTCAGCGCGCTCGCCGTCGCCGCCGCGGCCTTCCTGTCCGGCGTGCTGGCGGCGATCGCCGCCACCGGCCTGCTGCCGCTCTTCGAGCAGCTTTTCGAAGAGACTACGGACATGCGGCTGATCGAGCTGGCCTCGTCCGACAATCCGCTCTTGAAGCAGTTGGCGCTGCAGTCGCCCGGCACCTTCTATCATTCGGTGATGATGAGCAACCTGGCAGAGGCGGCCGGCGACGTGATCGGCGCCAACGGCCTGCAATGCCGGGTCATGGCGCTCTATCACGACCTCGGCAAGATGCTGCGGCCGAGCTATTTCGCCGAGAACCAGCGCGGCGGCAACGTGCACGACCGGCTGCCGCCGGAGCTTTCGGCCCGCATCATCTTCGCCCATATCAAGGACGGCATCGATATCGCGCGCAAGCATCGCCTCGGCCGCCCGATCCTCAATGCCATCACCCAGCATCAGGGCACCACGCTGCTGCGCGTGTTCTATCTCAAGGCGCTGGAGCGGGCGAAGGCGACGGGCGACCAGGTCGACGAAGCCGAATTCCGCTATCCCGGCCCGCGGCCGCGAACGCGCGAATCCGGCGTCCTGCTGCTGGCCGATTCGGTCGAGGCGGCGACGCGGGCGCTGAAGGATCCCTCGCCCGCCGACCTCACCGAGCGCATCCACAAGGTGGTGGCGGAAAAGCTCGCCGACCGCCAGCTCGACGATTGCGAACTGACCATGCGCGACATCGCGCGCATCGAGGCCGCCTTCGTGCGCGTGCTGACGCTCGGCGTCTATCACAGCCGGATCGAATATCCGCCGATGCCGCAGCCGGCGGGAGACGGCGGGAAGCAGCAGGATGGCGCCGCAGATCGACATCATGATCGCCTGCGCGGGTTGGGCGAGCGCGCTTCCTGAGGCGCGCGGCATCGTCTGGCATGCGGCGCGCGCCGCCCTGCGGGCCGCCGGGGATCGCGGCAGCCTGTGCATCGTGCTGAGCAGCGACGCCGAACTGCGCCGGCTCAATCGTGCCTGGCGCGGCACGGACCGGCCGACGAACGTCCTGTCCTTTCCCGCCGGCGGCGAGGTGCCGTCGCGGGGCGACGTGATCCTGGCCTGCGAAACCGTGCTGCGCGAGGCGCGGCGCCAGCGAAAGCAGCCGCGCCATCACCTGAGCCATCTGGTGGTGCATGGCGTGCTGCACCTGCTCGGCCACGACCATGAGACGGCGGACGAGGCGCGGCTGATGGAGGGGCTGGAGCGCAAGGTGCTGGCGCGCCTCGGCATCGCCGATCCCTATCGCGTGCGCCCGGGCGCGCCGGCGGGTATATGATAGAAGAATGAGCGACGATTCCTCCCCGCCGGTTCGGCCGCTGCGCCCGGAAGCGTCCCTGGCCGCCCGCATCCGCGACTGGCTGCGCGGCGGCCGCGCCGACGCGGCGAGCACGCTCGCCGAAGATATCGAGGAGCTGATCGAGGAGCGCCGCGAGGCACATCTGCCGATCAACGCGCAAGAGCGCGCCATGCTGCTGAACATCCTGCGCCTCGGCGATCGCCGGGTCGACGACGTGATGGTGCCGCGGGCGCATATCGTCGGCGTCGAGGCGTCGACGCCGCTCGACGGCGTGGTGAAGATGTTTCACGAGGCGGAACATTCACGCCTGCCGATCTTTCGCGAATCGCTCGACGACGTGATCGGCATGGTGCATCTGAAGGACGTGTTCAAGTTCTGGGGCGGCCAGCAGAAATTCTCCCTCGGCCGGATCGCGCGCAAGGTGCTGTTCGTACCGCCTTCCATGCCGGTGCTCGATCTCCTGCTGCAGATGCAGGAAACGCGCCAGCACATGGCGCTGGTGGTCGACGAATACGGCGGTACCGACGGGCTCGTCACCATCGAGGATCTGGTGGAGCAGATCGTCGGCGAGATCGAGGACGAGCACGACGTGGCCGAGGGTCCCTATCTCGTCGAGCGGGCGGACAAGACCCTGGAGGCGGATGCGCGCGCCCCCGTTGCCGAGTTGGAGCGGCGTCTCGGCATGACGTTGCTGCCGGCGGAAGCCGGCGAATCCGTCGATACGCTCGGCGGCCTGCTCTCGTCGATGGTCGGGCGCGTGCCGAACCGCGGCGAATTGATCCGCCACCCGAGCGGCATCGAATTCGAGGTGCTGGACGCGGATCGCCGGCGGCTCAAGCGGCTGCGCGTGCGCAACCTGGAAGCGGCGGCAGCGGGAAAGTCGTGACAGCGCATTCCGTATCCCGCGCGTGACCGCCCTCGCCCGCCGCATCGCCGCGCTCCGGGGCTGGCCGCGCTATGCCCTCGCCTTCGTCCTCGGCGCCATCACCTTCGTCGCCTTCGCGCCGCTCCATATCCTGCCGGTCCTGCCGGTCGCTTTCACCGGCCTGATGTGGCTGCTCGACGGCGCCGACGACGGCCGG
>DATKQA010000095.1:0-2719 GCA_035523835.1 Candidatus Sulfotelmatobacter sp. | reverse complement strand
AACGCTCGCTGCAACGCGAAGACCGCATCGCGGCCGACGCCGAAAGTGCCGCTCGGGGCGGCGTTGGTCTTGGTGGCGTGCTGGCTTGGCTCGCGGTCGGCATTCCGTTCCTGATCGGCCTCTATATTGCCATCGAAAGGGCTGCGGTGCTGTTTTAGAACGAGCGAGCGGGCCGGCCCGTTGGGGTCGGCCCGGCCTCGATTGGCGTGGCCGGCCTCCCAGGTCAGGCGCCGGACGGGGCCTGGATGTCGTTCAGCGCCGTGTCGATGTCGCTGTGCGACAGGCTCCTGACCAGATCGAACAGGCGGCGGCGTACGGTGGGATCGGCGATGCGATAGTAGGCGCGCACCAGTTCCAGGGTTTCGCGCTTGGTGAGCGGGTCGCGCAGCAGGGTCGCGTTGCCGGCATCCGATGTGTCGCCGTCGGCCCGGGCCAGTTCCGGCGGCATGCTGTCGAAGAAGTAGGACGGCGGCACTTCCAGGATGTTGCTGAACTGATAGAGCCGGCTGGCGCCGATCCGGTTCGCGCCCTTTTCGTATTTCTGGATCTGCTGGAAGGTCAAGCCGACCGCCTCGGCCAGCTTCTCCTGGCTGAAGCCCATGAGCGTGCGGCGAAGCCGAAGCCGGCCGCCGATATGGGCATCCACCGGTTTGCTGCGCGGTTTGCGGATCTTTGGTTCGTTCGAAGCCTGCATTTCGTTCACCCGGACTGTCTAGGGATCGCCTTGCCGCCCCGCACATGGTTCGCACCAGCCGGCCGCCGGACCGACAACCGCGACGCCGCCCGCCCGGGCTCGGCAGACGGCCTACGCCGCCTCGCCCGACAAACATCGCCTTGTTGTTGCTTCAGCGTCCGGTGTTCCCGGATGGTGCATGCCACACCGATAGCGTGTGTATATGGCAAGACTGTGGCAATCGGCAGGCGACGCCGCGCCGGCGCTTGCCGGCGGGCTTCAGCTCTCCAGGCTGAAATGCCGCACGTCGATCAGGGTCAGGACCGATACCACCTTGATGTCCGACGGTTCCGCCTCGCGCACCAACCGGATGTGCGGAATCGGATCGTGCGCCGCGCCGATCGCCACCACCTGCCAGACCTGCGCGGTCTTGTCGCGCTTGCGGAACCTCTGCCCGATCTTCACGTCCTGCGGCTTCATCGCGATACTCCGGAAGCGCGTACTCGATCGCCTGCGCGGCCAGGCGACGTGAGGCCAGTGTAATTCGCCGGCCGGTGGTTCGCCAAGCGACCGGCATGACACATCGACCGCGCACGGGACGCGCGTCTTGCTCTAAGATCGGGCGGGAACAACGCCAACACCCGGGGTCTTGTCATGAGCATCAAGCGCCATCAGGTCGGGCCGCGCATGTCGCAGGCGGTCGAGCACGGCAACACGGTCTATCTGGCCGGCCAGGTCGCCGCCGACGCGAAAGCCGGCGTCGTCGGCCAGACCGAGCAGATCCTGCAGCAGATCGAGAAGCTGCTGGCCGCCGCCGGCAGCGACAAGTCGAAGCTGCTGTCGGCGACGATCTATCTCGCCGACATGGCGACTTTCGGCGAGATGAACGGCGTCTGGGATCGCTGGGTCGACAAGCAGAACCCGCCGGCCCGCGCGACCGTCGAGGCCAAGCTGGCGGCGCCGCAATATCGCGTCGAGATCGCCGTCATCGCCGGCAAGTAAAAGCGGCGCTTCTAGCCCGCCGGCGGCTTCGGCCGGGTCACGCCGATCATGCTGTCGCGGGTGACCAGCGCGGCGAGCGCGGCCTCGCCGAGCCCCGTCGTGCCGGCCGGCCGCATGGGCAGCACCAGGTAGCGCATGTCGGCCGTCGAATCGTGCACGCGGAGGGTCACGTCGTCGGGGATTTCCGTCCCGAACTCCGCCAGCACGGTGCGCGGCTCGTACACGGCGCGCGAGCGATAGGCACGGCTCTTGTACCAGTCCGGCGGCAGGCCGAGCAGGTTGCGCGGGTAGCACGAGCACAAGGTGCAGACGATCATGTTATGGACGTCGGCGGTATTTTCCACGACCACCAGGCGGGTCGGCCCGATGTCGATACCGAGTTCCTTGCAGGCGGCGGAGCCGTCGGCCAGCAGCCGCGCCTTGTAGGCCGCATCGGTCCAGGCGCGCGCCACCACCCGGGCTCCGGCGGCGGGGCTGCGCGCATCCATGGTCTCGACCGCGGCGCGCACCTCCTCGCTCGTCAGGTGGCGCTTCTCGATCAGCAGTTCGCGGAGCGCCACCTCCATCACCTGGTAGTAGCTCAGCCGGTCGTCGCCGTCGGGCTGCGTCGGGTGGACGTGGGCGTGGTCGTGCTGATCATCGCCGTGCTGGTGATGGGTTCCGCTCATGGCCGCCTGTCCCTCATGCCGGTTCCAGCCAATGTTCGTAGATTTCGATGTCGATGGTGTCGGTCGCCGCACCGCGATAATCGGGCCAGATCTCGGCCTGGCGGAAGCGCACGCGATAGAGCGGCTGCTTCGGCAGTCCCGGCCGGGCATAGGCCAGTTCCTCGGGATTGCGGAAGCTGCCGCAGATGCGCTCGACGACCCCGCTCTTGCCGCGAATGTAGAACGGCGTGCGGATGTGCCCCGGCGGAAAGGCATGCCGCACGCTGACCGGCGCGCCGGGACCGAAGCGCGCCATCAGGGCTTGCCGTTCTCGCGCGCCTGCACCTCGGCCATCTTGCGGCCGAGCTCGTCGATGCTGACGATGCCGCGCTGGATC
>DATKQA010000094.1:0-3961 GCA_035523835.1 Candidatus Sulfotelmatobacter sp. | reverse complement strand
CGACGTTGCTGATGGCGGCGATCGTCGTCATCGGCATCAGCGGCTACAAGCAGCTGCCGATCAGCGCCCTGCCGAACGTCGACTTCCCGACCATCCAGGTGTCCGCCACGCTGCCGGGAGCTTCGCCGGAAACCATGGCGTCCTCGGTCGCGACGCCGCTGGAGAAGCAGTTTTCCACCATCGCCGGCGTCTCGTCGATCATTTCGACCAGCACGCTCGGCAGCAGCGTGATCGTCCTGCAGTTCGATCTCGACCGCAATATCGACGGCGCCGCGCTCGACGTGCAGTCGGCCATGACGGCGGCGGCGAAGAACCTGCCGATCGAGATGACCACGCCGCCCTCGTTCCAGAAGGTCAACCCGGCCGACCAGCCGATCCTCTATATCTCGTTGAATTCCTCGATCCTGTCGCTCAGCGACGTCGACGAATACGCCGAAAACATGATGGCGCAGCGCATTTCGCAGCTTTCCGGCGTCGCCCAGGTGTTCGTCTACGGTTCGCAGAAATATGCCGTGCGCGTGCAGGTCAACCCCAAGGCCATGGCCTCGCGCAATATCTCGCTCGACGACGTGCAGAACGCGGTCGCCGCCGCCACCTCCAACACGCCGGTCGGCGCGCTGACCGGCCCGCAGCAGCAGTGGGTGCTGCAGGCCACCGGCCAACCCTCGCACGCCGCCGACTATCGCAAGCTCATCGTCGCCTATCGCAACGGCGCGCCGGTGCGGCTGAACGAGATCGCCACCCTGGTCGATTCCGTGCAGAACGACCAGGCGGCCGCCTGGTACATCACGCCGGAGGCCAGCAACCGCTCGGTTATTCTCGCCATCCAGCGCCAGCCCGGCGCCAATACCGTGGAGGTGGTCGACAGCGTCAAGGCGCTGTTGCCGGAATTCGCCGCGGTGCTGCCGCCGTCGGTCAATACCAAGGTGATGTTCGACCGCTCGATTTCGATCCGCCGGTCGATCGACGACGTGCGCTTCACCCTCGGCCTGACCATCATCCTGGTGGTGCTGGTCATCTTCCTCTTCCTGCGCAAGATCTCCGCCACCATCATTCCCGCCCTGGCGCTGCCGGTCTCCATCATCGGCACCTGCGCGGGCATGTATTTCTGCGGCTTCAGCATCGACAACATCTCGTTGATGGCGCTGACGCTCTCCGTCGGCTTCGTCGTCGACGACGCCATCGTCATGCTGGAGAACATCGTCCGCCACGTGGAGCATGGCGAGCGGCCGATGCAGGCGGCGCTGCGCGGATCGCGCGAGATCGCCTTCACCATCCTGTCGATGACCATCTCGCTGGTTGCCGTGTTCGTGCCGGTGCTGTTCATGGGCGGCGTGATCGGCCGGCTGTTCCGCGAATTCGCGGTGACCATCAGCCTGGCCATCGTGGTATCGGGCATCGTGTCCCTGACCTTGACGCCGATGCTGTGCAGCCGCTTCCTCCGCCCGCATTCGGAAGAGCATGAGAACTGGGCCGGGCGCATGCTGGAGGCCGGCTTCCAGGCCGCGCTCCGCGCCTACGACCGTTCGCTCCAGGCCGTGCTGCGCCATCGGCTGGCGATGCTCATCTTCACCCTGGTGACGGTGGCCGCGACGGTCTACGGCTACATGATCGTGCCCAAGGGCTTCCTGCCGATCGAGGACAACAATTTCATCTTCGCCTTGACCGAAACGCGCCAGGACATCTCGTTCCCGGCGATGAGCGCCGAGCAGCAGCAGATCGCCGACATCATCCGCACCGATCCCGACGTGGTGTCGGGCGGCTCGTTCATCGGCGCCTTCGGCGTCACGCCGTTGAACCAGGGCCGCCTGTTCTTCGAACTGAAGCCGCGGCCGGAGCGCGGGCACGAAGCGAGCATGGAAGAGGTCATCCAGCGGCTGCGCAAGAAGCTCGCGGTCGTTCCCGGCATCAACGTCTTCATGCAGCCGGTGCAGAACATCAGCTTCGGCGGCCGGCTCGGCAAGGGCGCCTATCAATATACGCTGCAGAGCGTCGCCCTGGACCAGCTCTACATATGGGCGCCGAGGCTCGAGGCCGCGATCCGCAAGCTGCCCGGCCTGCAGGACGTCTCGTCGGATCTGCAGATCAAGAGTCCGCAGCTCATTATCTCCGTCGACAAGGACCGCGCGCTGTCGCTCGGCGTCAATGCCGACCAGGTGCGCAACACCCTCTACAGCGCCTTCGGCACGCGCCAGGTGGCCACCATCTACACGCCATCAGACGATTTCGAGGTGATCCTCGAACTCGACAAGAACTATCAGCAGTCGGCCGGCGACCTGAACTGGCTCTATGTCCGTTCCAGCACCGGCCAGTTGGTGCCGCTCGATTCGATCGCGACGATCTCGCGCGGCATCGGCCCGCTCACCGTCAACCACCAGGGGCAGTTGCCGGCGGTGACCATCACCTTCAACCTGGCGCCCGGGGTTGCGCTCGGCGAAGCCGTCGACCGCATCCACGAGGTCGAGCGCAAGATCGGCCTGCCGGTGGCGGTACAGTCCAGCTTCCAGGGCACGGCGCAGCTCTTCCAGCAGTCGTTGCAGGGCCAGGGGCTGCTGCTGCTCGCCGCCGTGGCGGTGATCTACATCATCCTCGGCATCCTCTACGAAAGTTTCATCCACCCGATCACCATTCTCTCGGGCCTGCCCGCCGCCGGCCTCGGCGCGCTGATCACGCTCGCCTTCTTCCACAAGGACTTAAGCGTCATCGCCGTCATCGGCATCGTCATGCTGATCGGCATCGTGAAAAAGAACGCGATCATGATGATCGACTTCGCGCTGGAGCAGAAACGCCAGGGCGAAACCGACGCCACCAAGGCAATCTACGACGCCTGCCTCTTGCGCTTCCGCCCGATCATGATGACCACCATGTGCGCGCTGATGGGCACCTTCCCCATCGCCGTCGGTTCCGGCGCCGGGTCGGAACTGCGCCAGCCGCTCGGCATCGCCGTGGTCGGCGGCCTGCTGCTGTCGCAGCTTCTCACCCTCTACATCACGCCGGTCATCTACGTTTACCTCGACCGGCTGGAAGTCCGATTGAGCGGACGGAAGCTTTCCGTCCCGGCGCCCGTCGAAACCCGCCAGGCGGCGGAGTAGCGTCGCCGCCCGGCCCGCGTCCCGCCGCCGGCAAATCCGGGTCTTTTGGTTAGCGGCCGCTGTGCGGCCGGTCACGCCGGCCCCGCCGCGCGTGCCACATTTGACCATTTTTGCCAAACGCCGCTGTCGCATCGCCGGGCCGGGCCTTATACATAGATTAACTATCGAGTCGCGCTGCCTTGCCGCGCGGGAGGACGCATTCATCATGTTCGTTCGCTTGATCAGATGGTGCCGTGTGCAATTCTTCGGCCCGCCGCGCGCCGGACGCCGCGAGGATCAGTCGGTGCTGGCCTGGCACGTGCCGCGCGACTTCATCCAGAACGACCGCCGCGTCTGACCCGCGCCGGCGTCGCCCCGCGATCTGCCGGCGCGCATCGCGCGCCTGTCCTGAGGCCGTTGCCGTAACCGGGCCTTAACGGTATCGCCCGCATGCTCGGGGCCTGCGGCGGCCGGCGCCGCGCGGTACGGATGAGGCCCATGGCTGAGCAATCCATAAGCTGGATTCGGTTATCGGCGGCAAAGCTCGACGACACGCTGCGCTCGCACGAGAAGTTCGCGCAGCGCCTGCCGGGCGGCCAGCGCGCCATGCTGGCGTTCCACGACTTGAGCGGGCTCGACCTCAGCGGGCGCGACCTGTCGGAGGCCGACCTCACCGGCGCGCGCTTCCGGCAATGCCGCATGGTCGGCACCAGGCTCCGCATGGCCAATCTGTTCGGCGCCGACCTGCGCATGGCCGTCCTCGAGCGCGCCGATCTGACGCGGGCCGATCTGCGCGGCGTCTGCCTGCGCGGCGCCGAACTGTCCGATGCCGTCTTCGTCGAGGCCGATATCCGCCAGGCGGTCCTCGCCCAGTACAAGGGTCACGGCAA
>DATKQA010000093.1:0-8761 GCA_035523835.1 Candidatus Sulfotelmatobacter sp. | reverse complement strand
GTTCCGCCCGTTGCCTGCATCCTGCATATTGCCGACGTCCTCCCCGGGCGTCGCGCCACCGCCGCCGCCGAGGCGAGGCTAGCGCAATTTGCCGCCGAGCGGAAATGCCGGCGCGGCCGGCCGCATGGGCGCCGCGCAACGCGGGGCGGCAACACCGCCGTGTCGCCCGGGCATGCGGGCAAACGGATGGCCGGCGAAACTTCTCATTGCGCGGCAACAATCGGGGCGAGGTAACAATTGGATCGCTTCGGCGCCGCGGTCCGGCTACTCTCCCCGCGTGATGCTGCGTCATCGTATCGAGGCCTTCGCGCTGCGGATTGCCATCCGTCTGTTCCGCCGTCTCGGTCCGGTGCGCTCATCCAATGTCGGCGGCGCCGCGATGCGCTGGCTGGGGCCGCTCCTGTCGGCGTCGCGCACTGCGGACGCCAACCTCTGCCTTGCGCTGCCGGAGCTCAGCCGCAGCGACCGCGTCCGCATCGTGCGGGGTGCGTGGGACAATCTCGGGCGCACCGCGGCCGAGTTGCCGCACCTGGCGGCGCTGCGGCGCTCCTCGCACGGTCCCGGCTGGGAGCTGGAAGGGGGCGAGCATCTCGACAGGCTGCGCGCCCAAGGCGGCCCGGCGATTTTCTTTTCGGCACATCTCGGCAATTGGGAATTGATCGGGCCGGCGGTCATGGCTCTCGGCATCCCGCTTGCCGGCTTCTACCGGGCGGCGTCGAACCGGTTGGCCGACGAGATCATCCGCGACCTGCGGCGTGACGCATGCGGCAGCGACGTGGTGATGTTCGCCAAGGGTGCCGCCGGCGCCCGGGCGGCCCTGGCCCACCTCGGGGCCGGCGGTTTTCTCGGCATGATGATGGACCAGAAGATGAATGACGGGATCGCCGTGGCCTTCTTCGACCACGAGGCGATGACCGCCTCGGCGCTGGCGCGGTACGCGCTGCGCTTCCGCTGCGCGGTCATGCCGATTCACGTTGTGCGCCTCGGGCCGGCGCGTTTCCGCCTCGTCTGCGAGGCGCCGATGCCGTTGCCGCCCGCGGGCGATCTCGCGCACGACACCCGCGCGGTGACCTTGGCCATCAACAGGGCGATGGAATCTTGGATCCGTGCGGCGCCGGAATCATGGCTGTGGCTGCACCGGCGCTGGCCGGCCGCCCGGTCGCAAAGACGCCTGGCGGGATAAAGGGCGCGCCAATCGTTGGCAGGCATGGTACGGTGGACCATGCCTGCCAAATCGAAGGAAGCCGCACCGGCCAGCCGCGCCTCCCAGGAACGAACGCGCGACGAGGTCGCCAAGCAGATAATTGCCGAGGAGCGCGTAAGATCGGACGCGAAGACCGCCAAGCTGCGCGCGCTTCGGCTGGCAAAGGAGGCCGCCGATAGAGAGACGGCGGCGACAACTCCGCAGCCCGCCGGCGCCAGGCGCCGGAAGAAGCCGCGCCAGAATCCGGAATAGATCCCGCATCGGGTTGCTTCCGGGACGCTTCGAAAAACAAAGCAATGAGGCCGGGGTGCCGCCGGGCGGTTTGCGCCGCCGGGGATGCCGGGTTCGCCGGCCACGGCCGGTGCGGCAAAAAAGAAGCCCCGGCGCGGACGCCGAGGCTATGACGAGTTGGGGTTGGCGCGACCTGAACAGGAAGGACAAGTCGCGGGGTCAGGTTGGCAAGTTTCCGTCGCTTGCGCGCGTGTCAAAGATTGGACGGCGGGCAGCGATCGTCACAGCTTGGCGACGAAGGCGTGCGAGAGATAGAGCGCCAAGGCGAGGCCGAGCAGCACCAGCAGGGCGGCGAGGGCGATGTCGAGCCGCGAGCCTGGGCTGCGGCGCGGCTCGGGGCTGTCGATGTTGCGGCCGATGACGAAGAAACGTCCCGCCGCGACCGCCGCCATGGCGGCGCCGAGCACGATCAGGCCGAGGCCGGCGGCGTTGCCGAATTTCTGCCCGAGCGGCGACAGCATGCGGCCGGCGAGCGAGGGCGCGGCAATCTCCAGGAACAGGTCGAAGCGTTCCACCAGAAAGCCGAAGGCCATCACGGCAATGGCCGTGCGTACCCAGGCGAGGAAGGTGCGCTCGTTGGCGGAATGGTCGGAAAAATTCCTGATCATGCCTGTCCCGGTCCTGTGCGCCGCCGGCGCGCCGATTGTTCCTGAGGTCAGGAAATTTGTCGCCGCTCGCATGGTTGCATGATCAGCCGGGATCTGCGCCTGGCCGCTGCCCTTTCCAGCGACTTCGCGTGTTGGCGGGGATAAAGGCCATGCCGGTGACCCCCGCTTTCACCGGGACGCCGGGCTGCGACGCGCGGCTCGGCTTCGGGGCGCTCGGCGGACGGTGCCAACGCGGTAGAACCATGTGAGCAGCAAAACCATCTCGCCAGGCTAAAGGGGAGACGGCGGCGGCTGACCGCCCTCTTTCGATGCGGCGGAACCGGCGGTTGCTGCAACTTTATCGTTTATAAGAGCGGATGAAATCCAACCCTTATTGCCAGTCCGCGTCGGTAAATTTCGCGGGGCCGTCGGTAAAGTTTACAAATAAAGCCGCTATATTCTTACAAGCCATTGATTTTACCAGTGTTCGATTTGGCCCGTTTTTTGCTGTTGATCGATAGAACAAGCTTTAACCATGGTGGAATCAATGCTTAAGCAAGGACTCAATGCGGCGGGGTTGGCGTTGGTGCTTGGCCTGATGGCAGCGGTTTCGACGGCGACACCGGCCGGCGCGGTCGTGGCGGTGACGCCGATCACCTACGACTTCTCCGGCACGATCACTTCGGTCGACCAGGGTTTCAGCGAAATCTCGGTCGGCCAGAGTTTCAGCGGCAGCTTCACCTACAACTCGTCGGCGCCGAACAGCGGCGACAGCTTCTCGGGAGTGTATGACGCGCTGACCTCCCTGACCGTGACCATCGGTGGCTTCACGGCGACCTCAAGCGGCCCAGCAGAGCTCCAGGTCGGCATTCCCGGCAACGGCGCCGAAACGACCGATCGCTTCTCGGTGGTGTCGGACACGTCGCGCGGCTTGACCTCGAACAGCGTCGACGGCTTCACGATGGACAGTTTCATCATTCGCCTTGATCAGGATGCCGGCACCCTGTTCGCCACCGACGCCCTGCCGACCAGCCTCAACCTGGCCGACTTCGACACCGCCGGGGTGTTCTTCGATTTCACCGACGGTACCGATCCCGGCGGCTCGGGCACCTTGAGTTCGCTGACCTTGGCCGCCGTGCCGGAGCCGGCTTCGCTTGCCTTGATGGGCGCCGGCCTGGTCGGCTTCGGCCTGCTGCGCCGCCGCCGCAAGGGCTGACGCTCTCTCCGATCGCCTGTCGAGCCGGCGGGTTCGCCCGCCGGCTCTTCGCGTATCCGGCAGCATCGAGCCGGCCGCTCAGGACAAGAGAGCCGGCCAGCAGGGATCTCGCTTCCGCGGCGTCCGGTTGACGGCGACAAGATTGCAATAGCGCGCCAGGTCGAGACCGGCGGCATAGGGCCGGGCGGCCGACACCATCGGCATCAATCCGTCGGCGACGATGCGATAGATGTCGAAATCAGGCAGCAGCTTGGTCAGGGCGTAGAGCGAAAAGCCGGAAACCACATTGTGCTCGTTCATCTCGACCTGGATGGCGCCGATGCGGCTTTCGCGCACCAGGCGGGCGGCGCCGGCCAGCACCTGCTTTTCGAAACCCTCGGTATCGATCTTCAAGAGGTCGATGAAATCGATGCCGCGCTCGGCGGCGTAGGCGTCAAGCGACACGACCCTGGCCGGCAGCGGCTCGGCCTCGCGCTGCAGGATTTCGGTGAAGGATTCGACCAGGAAAGAGGCGCGTTCCGAGCCCCGGCCGTGGCGGAAGTCATAGAGCGTCAAGGCGCCGGCGGCAGCGGCGATGCCGCGCGGTTCCACGGTCACGTTGGCGGCCGCGCCATAACGTTCCTGCAGCCTTCCAAAAGTCCGCGGGTTCGGCTCGAAGAGATGAAAGCGGGCGTGCGGCAGGAGCGGCTGGATGGCGGCGGTGAAATCGCCCTCGTTGGCGCCGACGTCGAAGATCACCACGCGTTCCATCGCGTGCGCGCGGGCCCAGGCAAGCGCGAAGCGGCCCTCGCCGTTGATTGCGGAAATGAAATTGTTGTAGCCGAGGCCGCGGAGGGCGACGCGATAGACGGCCTGCCAGAACGGCTGCAGGCGCTTGCGCGCCAGCCAGCCGGCCATGCGGTATTGCCAGGGTATGCGCTTCACCACGCTCATGCCGCACCTTGTTCGGAAGCCTCGGCATGCTTTCCCGGCAGCCTCGGTACGGCCTTTCTGCGCCGCGGCGGCGCCGGCCGTCCAATAGCAACTTCGTGAGCCTGGCTTGTGCTGACGGTAGCGGCGGGTGACAATGGTTTGCGGCAAGGGGAGGCAGCGATGGCGCAAACCTACGACCGAAGCGTCGAAGACCTGGGCAATATCGTCGCCCTCGAGCATGTCAACGTGCAGATTCCCGATCAGCAGCTCGCCACGGTGTTCTATGTCAGCGGCCTCGGCCTGACCCGCGATCCCTATCTGATGACCGGCACCGACAACATGTGGATCAACGTCGGCCGCAGCCAGTTCCATCTGCCGACCGGCCGGCCGCAGGTGCTGCGCGGCCATACCGGCATGGTGCTGCCGAGCCGCGAGAAGCTGCTGCGCCGGCTTGAGCGCGTGCGCCCGGACCTTGCCGGCACCGCCTTCGATTTCCACGAGCGCAATGCCTTCGTCGACGTGACGACGCCCTGGGGCAACCGGCTGCGCTGCTTCGAGCCGGAGGCGCGCTTCGGCGCGGTCAGCCTCGCCATGCCCTATGTGGAGTTCGAAGTGCCTGCCGGCAGCGCCGCCGGCATCGCGCGCTTCTACCGCGACATCCTGGCGGCACCGGCCGTCATCGGCGACGATGAGGGCGGGCGCCACGCCCGGGTGGCGGTCGGCGACCGGCAGGAACTCGTATATCGCGAGACCGACCGGCCGATCCCGGCCTACGACGGCCATCATATCCAGGTCTATGTGGCTGATTTCGCCGGCCCGCATCGCCGGCTGCTCGCGCGCGGCCTGATCAGCGAGGAAAGCGACCAGCACCAATATCGCTTCCTCGACATCCTCGACCTGGATAGCGGCAAAGCGCTGTTCACCATCGAGCACGAGGTGCGCAGCATGCGTCACCCGCTCTACAACCGCCCGCTGGTCAATCGCAATCCGGCGCAGACCAATCGCCATTACACGCCCGGGCAGGATGCCTTCCCCTGGTCGCTGCCGCAGTGACGGCGCTGCGTGAGGTCGGCGGATGCCGGGCCGGGCGGGTTCCCGTAACGCAAATTTGACACATCGCGTCCCGCCGGCAGCCGAGGCAACCCCCTGTTTACGCCGTAAAAACCGGCCGATCGCGCCGAGTCGCAGCCTCTTGCCATTACCCGTACTCGTGCTATGTTTTCCGGCGCTGTCGGGAGGAGGAACCAATGAACGCGCAAGAATTCCCCAGCGAACTCGCCCATCAGCTTCGCGCTTGGGCGCAGACGGAAAGGCTCGAAGATAGCCGCCGCGGCCTGCTTCGCCTGGCCGACGAGTACGAAAGAATTGCGGAGACAGCCACCTCACAGAAAGGCCGTGGCCGGGACTAGATCTGGCATCTGATTTAGTTTCGCCCGCAAAATATAGCGATCCGGCGAATTGGCCTCCCGCTGCATGCGGGAGCGGCAGAGGGCCGCGCCGGCGCCGCGGACCGCCTCGTTTCAGAGACGATAAATCGGCATGCGCAAGCTCGGTCTGATCCTTGCCACGGCCGTGATACTGATCGCCGTGGTCTTTGTCGGCTGGATCGCGAGCCGGCCCGAGCGCGGCGCCACCGGGTCCGTGAGCACGAATTTCCGCCTGCTCGGGCCGGACGACAAGATCATCGTCGACGGCTTCGACGATCCGAAAGTGCAGGGCGTCGCCTGCCACATCAGCCGGGCGGAGACCGGCGGGATCAAAGGCGGCCTCGGCCTGGCCGAGGATACCAGCGACGCCAGCATCGCCTGCCGGCAGGTCGGCCCGATCAAGCTCCTCGGCGAACTCAAGGACGGCGAACGCGTGTTCGACGAGCGACGCAGCCTGGTCTTCAAGACGTTGCAGGTGGTGCGCTTCTTCGATCGCAAGCGCAACGTGCTGGTCTATGTCGCCTACAGCGATCGTCTGCTCAACGGCAGTCCGCAGAACAGCATCAGCAGCGTGCCGATCATGGGCTGGGTGGCTCCCTGAGTCTCTGGCAGCCGCGGTCGCCATTGCGCGGTCGACATGCCGAATTCATGACCGGCGCCGATACCTACCGCCCGGCGCACCGCCAGACCCTGTCCACGTGACCGGTCGTTCAGTTTCAAAAAAGATCGAGCGTCTACTCCGCTTCGCGCGATTCACGGATCCGCTTGGTGCCCTTGAACACCGGGATCTCCGGATCCATGACGAAGCGGATGCGCGGCAGATCGGTGTCGGACGTGCAGACGGTCGCGACGATCGGGTTGAGCAGGCGGGCCGACGGCGCGTTCCAGGCGGCGGGATCGAAGTGCGCGACCTCCGGGCGGCCGCGTTCCGCCTTGTGAATGGTGTGGCGTGGATCGACCTGGATCAGCAGCGGCCCGCTTTTGCCGTCGAGCGGCGCGGTCCCCATCGTCACCCAGTTGATGTATTGCACGTCGCCGCTGGAGATCGGCTCGGGATCGACCAGGGCGCAATCGAGGATGCAGCGTCCGGCCCGCGCCGCCGTCGCCATGACGCGATCGTGCCGGCGGGTGAAGGTGACCTCTCCGGCCTCGACCGGAAAAGCCCATCCCGCGCGGAGCGCTTTGGCCGCGGCTGGGCTGCTGGCGACGGCGCCGAGCACGAAGCCGCGCGGATGCGCGCCGGCGCGGCTCGACAGACGCAGCATGGCAAGATTGAAGACGCCCACCGGGCTTTCGGGATAGCGGATGACCGAAAGGATGATATAGGGCGGCACGGCGGGATGCATGGCGCGCGGCAGCAGCGACAGGGTCGCGAGCGGCGTCTCGAAGGCGAGCTGCAGGATTTCAGCCTGCGGCAGCAACCAGGCCTCGGTATCGAGGTTGCCGAGCACCGGCAGGCGCGGCGCCACCGAGGCGGTGTCGAGTGTCCCGTAGAGCGGCATCAGGCAACTCCCACGGCACGCGGCTCGCGCCGGGTCGGCTTGCTCGAACGCTTGAAGGCCGGCATGACCTCCTTGGCGAACAGGCGGAGGCTGGCCAGCGCGTCCGCCTGCGGGATGATCTCCATCGCGTTCAGGATGAAGTTGATCTGGTCGACGCCGATCTCTTCCCATTTCTTGATGGCGCGGATGATGCGCTCGGGGCCGCCGAGCGCCAATCCCTCGGCCATCTCGCCGGCGGCGTCGGGACCTGTGGCCTGACGACGAAGCTGCGGCAGCAGGCCGAGCGACTGGTAGGAGCGCGAGGCGAAGACCTCGCGCGTCGAGATGAGCTGGGTGGCCAGGTAGTTGAAGGTATCGCCGAGCCGCCGCCCGGTGGTCAGGCCGATCTTGTCGTCCTCGTGGCAGTACAGGAAGTTCGTCGTCGCCACCTGTTCGTTGACGAAGGCGCCGACCGGCTCGCATTGCTGGATGCGGCGGCGATAGGTGGCGATCTTCTTCTCCTGTTCGGCGAAGGAGGCGAAGCTGAGACCGAGGCTGCCGAGGCCGCGGTCCGCCGCATCGAGTTCGGTGCCCGGGCTGGTCACCGCGACCCACATCGGCGGATGCGGCTTCTGATAGACCTTGGGCAGGATGGTCCGTTCCGGCATCGACCAGAACTCGCCTTCGTAGGCGAAGCTCTCCTGCGTCCACATTTTCGGCAGGCAGCGCACGAACTCGTCCCACGACTTCTTGGTATCGTCGGGATTGGCGCGGAAGCCGCCGAGCTCGGTCCAGGTGGCGGAGCGGCCGGTGCCGACCTCGAGCCGGCCGCCGGACAGGATATCCAGCACGGCGGTCCGCTCGGCGATCTTGATCGGGTGATTGATTTCCGGCACGCAGACCACGATGCCGTGACCGACGCGTATCTGCTTCGTCACCATGGCACAGGCGGTGAGGAACAACTCGGGCGCCGAGCAGTGTGAATATTCCTCGAGGAAGTGGTGTTCCACCGCCCAGACCTGCTCGAAGCCGAGTTCATCGGCCAGCCGCACCTGCTCGAGGGCGTTGTTATAGACGGTGCGTTCGGCTTCGCCGGTCCAGGGCCGCGGCACGGATAATTCGTAGAACAGGCCGAATTTCATGGCGGGAGCCTCCCTCTGCGACGTTCTTCTCCGTTCCGAACGTCAGCATAAGGCGCTCCGCCCGCGCTCCGCCATCGCTTTCACTCATGGGAGGGTCGGCGTCAGGACATGCCGCCGGCCGCGATGGCCGCGGCGCGCTCCTGCTTATTGCCGCGAGGCTTTGCCGCCGGCAGCGGCGGCTCAATCGTCCTTGCCGGAGCCGCGGCTGTAGGTGGCGCCGTAGCCCGATGAATCGAAGCCGGGCACCGCGCCGGGGCGGAAGTTGTTCTGCGTGCCGAAGGTGGCACCGCTTTGCACGGTTCCGCCCGAACCGTCGCCATGCCCGAACATGGTCTTGAGCTTGTCATCGGGGTCGGCCAGGGGTGCGCCGCCGGTTATCGCCGCCCCGGTGTCCGGCTGCGAGGTAAAGGCGCGGGCGTGCGGCGCAGCCGCGAGCGCAACCGCGGCGAGGCCGCCCAGGATCAACAATTGGCCCTTCCGCATGACCGTCTCCTTGGTGTC